>DMHB01000225.1 GCA_003449595.1 Microscillaceae bacterium
CTGAATACAACATCAAACCGATTGGGTTGGGCGCACGCGATACTTTGCGTCTCGAAATGGGCTATTGTTTGTATGGCAACGACATCAGCGACACCACTTCGCCCTTCGAAGCAGGTTTGGGCTGGGTAACCAAATTCACCAAACAGTTTGTCAACAGCGAAGCGCTGGCTGCTCAGAAAGAACAAGGCGTAAGCCGCAAGTTAGTGGGCTTCAAGATGATTGACAAGGCCATTCCAAGGGCGCATTATACCGTTGCAGAAGCTTCGGGCAATGCGGTAGGCGAGGTAACTTCGGGTACGCTTTCTCCTGTACTCAACATCGGTATTGGGATGGGGTATGTGCCTTTGGCATATAGCCAACCCGGCAGCGAAATATACATCCAAGTACGCGACAAACTGCAAAAAGCTGAAGTAGTGAAGCCCCCTTTTGTATGAAAACAGTAGAGACTTGTTTATCGCCCGAGCTTTTTAATTTATTCGACATCCGCGGCAAGGTGGTCGTCGTGATCGACATATTGCGCGCCACCTCTTGCATTACCACAGCCTTGGCACACGGTGTAGGAGGAATTATTCCGATGGCAGATTTGGAGGAATGTAGAAAATACAAAGAAAAAGGTTTGCTCATCGCCGGCGAGCGTGATGGTAAAACTGTAGAAGGTTTTGATCTGGGCAACTCGCCTTTTAGTTATATGGAGCCTTCGCTGAAGGGGAAAACCATTGCTTTTACAACTACCAATGGCACGCAAGCCATCGCCGCCGCCCAACAAGAAGCCGCCGAAGTAGTAATCGGATCGTTTTTGAACAAGACGGTCTTAGCCAATTATTTGCGCGAACAGCCTAACAACATTTTCATTTTCTGCGCTGGCTGGCGTGGCAAAATTAGTATGGAAGACACCCTGTTTGCTGGGGCTTTGTTGCAATTATTGCGCAAAGGCATCGAATTTGGGAACGATGCCTGCCGCTTGGCTTTGAGTGCTTATGTTTCGGCGCAAGACAATTTGCAAGATTTTTTATCGGACTGCACCCACTATAAGCGGTTGCAAAACTTCGGCTTGCAAGCTGACATCGATTTCTGTTTGACCCAAGACAAGTACCCCATTCTGCCACATTTGGTGGAAGGGATGTTGCTACCCAAAGCCATAGCAGGCTAAATTTGTTCAAAACTTCCACCTCGACCCTTGCCGGAGGCGAAACGCTGCGCACCGGTGAGGGTTTCTTGGCTCTCGATGGTTTGCAAACCCAAGGCAAACTCTTGTTGCAGAGCCAATTCCATAGATAAATCGTGCTGCAAATAAGCACTCATACGATCATTTTTTAGGCATAATTGTGGAAAATGCGCTATTTCGGCAGCCAATGTTTGGGCGGCTTCCAAGGCTTTGCCTTCCGGCACTACCCGGTTGGCCAATCCGATGGCCAATGCTTCGTCGGCTTTGACAGGTCTGCCGGTCAAAATTAAATCCAAGGCACGGCTCAGCCCAATCAACCGAGGCAAGCGTATTGTGCCCCCGTCGATGAGCGGCACGCCCCATCTACGACAAAAGATACCCATTATGGCGGTTTCTTCCATCACGCGCAAATCAGCCCAAAGGGCTAATTCCATTCCGCCAGCCACGGCATAGCCACTGATGGCTGCAATGACGGGTTTTGACAATAACATTCTGGTTGGTCCCATAGGGCCGTGTCCTTCTGCACTGATGCGTTGAGATGCGAGCTTGCCCGTGTTGTTTTGTGAGGCGATGTCTTTCAAATCAGCGCCAGCGCAAAAATGGCCTCCTAAGCCATACCACACTGCTATTTTCGATTTGTCATTGGCTTCAAATTCGGCAAAGGCTTCAGCCAAAGCTTGAGCAGTTGGGCCATCTACCGCATTGCGTACCTCGGGGCGATTGAGCGAAATGGTAGTGATGGCTTGGTGGGTTTCGGATAAAACGGTCGTTGTCATAGGTTTTTGAGTTGAAAAGCCTGCAAATGTTTGTTTTTAGAAATGATGGTTGTGTTGTGAAATTGCACAAAATTATTTTTATCGTACCTTTGCTTCTGACGGTTTTTATTCAAAAAACTATACAATTAGTCACATTTTTAAATTTAAGAAACTTGTTCTAACCTATGAGAAGAAGAGATTTTATGCAAGTAGGTGGTTTGGGACTGGGTGCGCTGGTGCTTCCTTTGGGGGCTTTTGGCAAGGTCATTTCGGCAGAGGCATTGCTTGCTCCCGGGATGGATGTACGCCAGAAAAAAAAGCTGGCAGACCTTGCGCTCAACACCGCCAAATCGAAAGGTGCTACTTATACCGATGTGCGTATAGGGCGCTATCTGAACCAATTCATCATCACCCGTGAGCGCCAAGTGCAAAACATCACCAACAACGAGTCGTTTGGTGTGGGTGTGCGGGTTATTGTCAACGGCACGTGGGGGTTTGCTTCTACCCACGACCTGACCGAGGCAGGCATCACCAAAGCGACCGAGCAAGCCGTAGCCATCGCGAAAGCCAACGCCAAATTCCAGAAAGAGCCTGTCAAATTAGTGCCAGTTAAAGCACACGGCGAAGTAACTTGGAAAACGCCCATTCAGCGCAATGCGATGGAAGTGCCGGTGGCCGAAAAAGTAGATTTGCTGCTCTCTGCCAATGCCAAGGCTTTGGAGAATGGAGCAAACTTTATCAACAATTCTTTGTTCATTGTCAACGAGCAGAAGTATTTCGCTTCCAGCGAAGGCTCGTATATCGACCAAGATATACACAGAATATGGCCAACGTTCAATGTTACGGTCATCGACAAAGCCGCCGGGCAGTTCAGAAGTCGCCAAGAAATGGCCGCCCCTATGGGAATGGGCTATGAGTATTTGGAGCCAAAAGCCGAAGACAAAATTATGAGTCCTGCCGGATTTGTGCTCTACAAAAACTCTTACGATATGCTCGAAGACGTGGTAGTGGCTACCAACCAAGTCAAAGAAATGTTCAATGCCAAAGCCGTAGTCCCCGGAAAATATACGATGGTGCTTGAGCCAAACCATTTAGGCTTGACCATCCACGAATCGGTAGGACACCCGCTGGAGCTTGACCGCGTGCTGGGCTACGAAGCCAACTATGCAGGCACCAGTTTTGCAACGTTGGACAAGTGGCAGTCGAAAAACTTCAAGTATGGAAGCGATTTGGTAAACCTGATTGCCGACAAAACCCAGCCTTATTCATTGGGCGCAGTGGGCTACGACGACGAAGGCGTACAATGCAAGCAGTGGGATTTGGTAAAAGAGGGCGTATTGGTCAACTACCAAGCCATCCGCGACCAAGCGCACATCATCAACGAAAGCGAATCGCACGGCTGCTGCTATGCCCAAAGCTGGAGCGATGTGCAGTTCCAACGGATGCCAAATGTGTCGTTGGCGGCAGGCAAAACTCCCTACACGCCTGAGCAGATGATCAGTGAGGTAGAAAAAGGAATTTACATTGCCGGACGTGGTTCTTATTCAATCGACCAACAGCGCTACAACTTCCAATTTGGCGGACAGGTATTTTTTGAAATTACAGACGGTAAAATTACCGGTATGCTCAAAGATGTGGCCTACCAATCGAATACCCAAGAGTTTTGGAATTCTTGTTCCAAGATTTGCGACGAGAGCGACTACAGGTTGTTTGGTTCGTTTTTCGATGGTAAAGGCCAACCTTCGCAGGTCAGTGCGGTGTCGCACGGCAGTGCCACTACGCGCTTCGATAATGTGAATGTTATCAATACAGGCCGTAAAATTTAGTGCTTCAAATACGTTTGTTAACCTTATTTTGCATATAAAATTATGTCAATATTAACCAAGGAAGCTGCACGTAGCATTTTAGAAAAGGTCGTATCTTTTGTAAAAGCCGACGAATGCAGCGTTACCCTCAACGGAACCAACGAGGGCAATGTGCGCTACGCACGCAACACCATCAATACAAGTGGACTAAACTCTACACTTACGCTGAATATTCAGGTAAGCTTTGGCAAGAAAACAGGCACCGCCGCCATCAACGAGTTTGACGATGCCAGCTTGCAGAAGGCTGTGCGCCGCGCCGAAGAACTGGCGCAGCTATCGCCCGAAAATCCGGAATATATGTCGGTATTGCCTCCGCAAAACTATGTCGAATCGAAAGGATATTTTCAATCGACTGCCGACATTACCCCAGAATACCGCGCTGAAGTGGCGGCTGCCAGCATCTTGCCAGCCTCAGAAAAAGACATCACTGCGGCAGGCTTTTTCAATGATGTGGTCAGTTTTGATGCCCTGATGAACTCGAAAGGGTTGTTTGCTTACAACATCAACTCAAACCTTGATTTCACGGTAACGATGCGCACCAACGACGGTACCGGCTCAGGTTGGGCTACCCGCGATTTCAACGATGTAAATCGGTTCGATGTGAAAGAAGCCAGCAATATTGCCATTGAAAAGGCATTGCTTTCACGCACTCCAAAAGCCATTGAACCTGGCAAATACACCGTCATTTTAGAGCCTGCCGCCGCCTTGGGGTTGTTGGGGCCTATGCTGTTTTCGATGGGTGCGCGTCAGGCGGATGAAGGACGCAGCTTCTTGGCTCAGAAAGGAGGAGGCACTAAATTAGGAGAAAAGATTGTAGATGAGCGTGTTACGATTTACTCGGATTCATTGCATCCTGATTTGCCTTCTAATACTTGGTCCAACGATGGATTGCCTATTAATCCTTCTACTTGGGTCGAAAATGGGGTGGTAAAAAATATGTTTTATACCCGTTATTGGGCCGAGCAAAAAGGGGTTGCACCAATGCCTTTTCCCGGGGCAGCCATTATGATGGGTGGGGATGCCAGCTTGGCCGAATTGATTAAAAATACGCAAAAAGGTGTGTTGGTTACCAATCTATGGTACATTCGCAGCGTCGATCCGCAAACCTTGCTCTATACCGGCCTTACGCGAGATGGTACATTTTACATCGAGAATGGCCAGATTCAGTATCCCATCAAAAATTTCCGTTTCAACGAAAGCCCAATCATTATGCTGAACAATTTGGAAGAGTTGGGTAAACAACAACGTGTCAACGGCAATTTGATTCCATCTATGCGCATTCGCGACTTTACGTTCACCAGTTTGTCTGATGCTGTATAAACTAAACCAAAGCCCGAGTCATCGGGCTTTTTTGTTTTTAAAAGTGTTGATGTGTTTCAAATTTTTCGCCCGTCCACCGCATCCTGAGGTGGTAGCCTCCTTCGACATAAGCCGCACGGCTACAAATAACTTTTTCGGCAAGATATAAACAAACTTGGCAAGTTCCCTCGCCTTGGTGTTTTAACTGAAATTGTAGCACAGATTTCCCTTGGGTTTGCTTAGGGCTTAGGCTATCGCGTTGTGCTCCTATAAAAGCTACAGCTCCCAAAACAGGCTGCTGGCTATCAATGGTGAGTTGGATGGAAACTTGATGGCGCGACTGACAAGCCGTCAACACACCTGTCGCTATAATGATTGTAAAACATTGCCCAAAATAGCCTTTCAAAGTACGATATATGCTAAGAAGTGCGTCCTTCCACGATTTTATCATATTCTTCGTCGTTAGCTTGCCAAAGTTCAATCTTATTGCCTTCAAGGTCTAAAATGTGGACAAACTTGCCGTACTCGTAGGTGGCGATTTCGTCCAAAATAGTAACCCCTGCTTCGCGCAAAGCGTGGACAAGACCTTCTATGTCTTCCACCCGATAGTTGATCATAAAGTCCTTTTCAGAGGGGGCGAAATAGTTGGTATTTTCGGCAAACGGACTCCAAGCCGTAAAACCTTTTTTGTTAGGAGCGTCAGCCTGTACCCATTCAAAAGTGGTTCCATACGTGTCTGTTTGCAGCCCAAGGTGTTCATTGTACCATTGTTTGAGTTGATCGGGATTTTGGCATTTGAAAAAAACGCCACCTATGCCTGTTACTTTCTTCATTGTATTTCGGGTGTTTATTGGTTTTCAAGCCATTTTTTTGCTTCTTCGGCATCTTCAAAAACCTCGAAAGTATGCCCCTCCGGGTTATTGTCTAAAAAAAAGTCCAAAGCAAGTTGGGCGAACAAATCAGCAGATTTTACGAAGGCAGTGCAGCGATAGCCCCTTTCAATGGCTTTGGGCAGATAGACTTTGGTCATCCATTCGTTGTGCTCATCGAAACTGCCTTCTGTTTGCGATAAATCATTCAATCCTTTCGCAATGGTGTAATGATGTTGCCTAAGAAATCTACCTACCACTAAATAGGCTTCTACGAGGGTTTCGAATGGGGCAAAACTTGTCCAATGATATTCAATCATTTCTTTTTCAGGAAATATTTTTACAGAAAGAAAATGACCTGTATTTTGAAATAAATCTAAAGTTGTATCGTCTTGAATTTTTACTTCCATAATATAAAAATACACTTAAATTTACTATTCTTTCACATTCGTTAGTTTATGCAGCCCAACTGTTAACACCATCAACTTGCTAAACATTGGATGTGTACCGTATAAGGCGAATCATACATCGCAAAGCATTGCTGCTTTAAATATGAAGATTTTTTGCCATATTGAAGCCCACAGAGAACTTTCACAACGACTTTCTTCCTTTTTGGCGTATGGTTCAAGAGCAAATCAAGATTTTTCTTACTGCGGTGATGTTTTACACCCGCATCCCTTGCCCCCCTTGGGTCGATCACAGCGAGGCTTATCTCAACAAAGCTACTGCCTACTTTCCGGTCATTGGTTGGATAGCTGGCATTTGGGCTGCTTTCTGTTATGGGGTGAGCTATTGGGTATTCATGGTCCAAGAATTGGCC
>DMHB01000042.1:0-13424 GCA_003449595.1 Microscillaceae bacterium
TCAGAAAGTTCATCCGAATTATCTTATAAGTTCGCTCAACCAAGATTTTACTGTCTTTGTAAGTATTGGTCTGCCAAAGAGGAAGCTTTCAAACACGTGCTGGTTTTGCCACACGAGTTAGAAATATTAAAATAAGTTAGATAACCCAAAGTGCCATTGTTTCATTGAAAAACATAGAAAATATGCGTAAAGAAAATAGCAACACAGGGCTACAAAAAATAATAAACGAAATGCCCTTAGAAAACCAAAAAGAACTGATAGCTGGCGCGTCAGTCAAAAACAAAGGCGGTGGGCCTGAAATGGTACTCGTTGGCTTTACAACAAATCCTGAAAGGTTTAAATCAAAAGAAGTATATGAAAATTGGGAAGATATTAAAAGTGATGAAATACTACTTGGAGAATTATCTGTTACTCATCTTCGCTCTTTAGCTATGAAAGTAATAGTAAATGACGAGGGAAGGTATGGTTACAAAAAGACTTTTACAGCGCCAGAAACTTATCAACATACTTCATTTGATGACTGGACAGGTTTTGGTAATAACCCATTTTACTGTCTTTGCAAATACTGGTCTAACAAAGAGGAGGCATTTAAACATGCACTTTTCTTGCCCAGTGAATTGCTATTTCTATAGAAACCAATAAAAAGCCTTGTATGCAATACAGTAGTGCTGCCCACCATCAGTTTTTAGAAGACGAACTACGCGCCCAAACAGAAGCCTTTATGGTTAAGCTAGAGTCAAAAGCGCTGTATTTACTTCAAAACCGAGAAGAATTGTTTGTGGCTCAATTTGTAGGTTTCCAAGAGGGAGAATTAGTACTATTGTTTCCCAACAGCAGAAGTTTGCCCCGCCAAGGCGAATACTTGTATTGTTTTACAGTTCCGAAGCCTTTGAGAGACTATCGGAACTGGGGCAATATGACTTATGGAGATTTGATAAAAGCCAAAACCAACTATTCGGAACTAGTGTGTATTTGGCAGGCTGCTGCTCAGGATAAGAATTATAGCATAGTAGGCTTCAGAGGAGTAGAATTAGCGTTTGCCCAATATTTACAAGAGGCTGTAGGCATAATTCTACTGTTAGGCCCCAACAAACCACCCTTCGAATACATCGTAAACCTGCAAAAACAATTTGACCCTCCGCATTTGTATGAAAACAACATTTTATTAAACCAAGACTTTTCTCGCCATTCGATACCAAGTGAAACATTTGCCCAAAAAAGGGGCGCAGCAGAATTTGTAGTTAATCAATTAAGCCTACAAAATAACATCATCATTCAAGGCCCGCCTGGAACAGGTAAAACACAATTAATCGCTGACATTTGTGCGCAACTTATAGCACAAAACAAATCAGTGTTGGTAACTGCACTTACAAATCGAGCATTACTAGAAATAGCTCTTAAACCTGCCTTAAATCCTTTGCTTGAAAGCATGAAAGTATTTAAGACCAAAATCACCACCGATGAAGCTAAAACTATTCCTCAATTACAAACTATCAATACCATTCAGCCAATGCCAGGCTCATTAATTTTGGCTACATTTTACATCGTAAGTGGTCTGGTTTCCCAAGCATCAGCTTCAAATGCAATATTTGATTATTTGATTATTGACGAAGCCAGCCAGGCTCTTATGGCCTTTCTTGGTCTATCTTTCTATATAGGTCATAAAAATATCTGGGTAGGCGACACGAAACAATTATCACCCATTGTAATGACCAATGAAGACAGAATAAAACAAAAGGGGTTTGAAGGCTTAATTTTTGGGTTAGAAACCTTCGCAGAAAACACGAGCATACCAGTTTATCAACTCACTGATACCTATAGATTAACCCAAAGGGCAGCAACATATACCAGTCTGTTTTATAAGCATCCTATCGTTGCTGTGGCCAGTTCCAAGCCCATTCGGTTGGTGTTAAATGATTTAGAAGAAGAAATTGGTAAGTTTTTCAATCCCAAAGGAGGACCAACCCTCATCAAGACGGAGATGGAAATGGGTAATTTGAAACCAGCCAGAGCCATTCAAATCACCTCAAACATTGTAGAAGCTCTCATTTTTTCTCTTGAAAAAATGCACATAACAGTCTTGTCATTTTTTGTAGAAACTACCAAAGCTCTACAAAAAGCCATCTTCCAAAAAGTGGGTTATCATAAAAATCTACTAATAGAAACTGTATCAAAAGTACAGGGGTTGACCACTGATATAACCATTTATGTAATTCCAAATTCAGGTTATCACAGGTCTTTAGAGAAAAAATTATTCAACGTTGCAACCAGCCGTTCAAAACGACATACACTTATGATTGCAGACAAGGATATACTGCAGTATTTCTTGTTAGATGAAGAGGTCAAAGCATATCTTACCAAGCTTGAAAATGAGTTTTCGTTTTTAGTCTAATGTTATATGCAACACACATTACATACCACCCATTTGGAATACGACAAAAGCAGTTTTATCGTCGATTTAATAGCGTTTGAAGAAGACAAGTTATATGTACAAATCAGTCAGCAAATATTCGGTACTAATCAACAACAAAGGTTGAAAATAAATCCCACAGTGCTTACCGACTTAATTGCTGTGCTCCAGCAGTATCAACAACAAATAGCGGCGTCAACCCAAACCCCACAAGAAACTTCTCCTCATCATTTCAGTGATAAAGACCAAGCAACCATTTTGAAGCGCTATATGAAAGGGATTCCTACCGAAGAAATTGCATTGCATTTCAATTGCGAAACAGCACAAATAGAGCAAATACTTCATAACAAAGGCATTCCATTGACCACCAATACATTTCACCCTCCCCAACCGAAACCTTACAAGTATTTTCGGAGAAGAAAAAAACGCTAACCTCTCCCCCTAAAAATCCAACCCTGATATAATTATTTAACTCCCCTTGTTCCGGTCGGTCATAGCACACGCATTGCTATCATTTGCGTCGTTAGATGGTTTTGGTTGTTTGTGTCTCACAAACAAGTTTCAATGTATATATTTACCAAGTATTTTCACCATTTACAATATATGCTTATGCAAACCCTCTACGAAGACCCCTACCTTACCATTCTCCACGACGAAGCCCGCCAGGTGATTTATACCAAGACCACGCCCCAAGGCGCAGAGCTAACGCACGAGCAAATCCGTGCACTGATTTTGACGCTGGCAGGCCATATCAAAGCGCAACGCCCTCGGTTCATGATGGCCAACGACCAAGAACGGGGTTTTGTGTATGATGTGCCGCTTCAAAAGTGGGTAGCCGATACCTTGGCCGAAGCCGCTGTGTCCGTAGGGGCGCAAAAATACGCCGTTTTGTTGCCTACCGAGTTGATCAAAGCACTCTCTACCGAACAAGTAGCCGAGGAAGTAGTGGGCGCACCCTTTGAAATCGCCTATTTCGACAACGAACAAGCGGCTTGGGATTGGTTTGAGGCATAAAAAAACACTACACAAAGTGTTGGATTACCCTGTGTAGTGAAAACTATGTCGGAATGGCGGGATTTGAACCCACGACCCCTTGCACCCCATGCAAGTACGCTACCGAGCTGCGCTACATTCCGAACCAATCGAAGCTTTTGCCGCAAGGTTGCGAAAAAGCGATACAAAAGTAGGGTTTTTCTTTCTCAAAAGCTAAGTTTGTGTTAAAAATTTTCTATGGTTGACGCACTCCTTGCCTTGCTCCGGTCGCTTATCCGCACCCCTTCGTTCAGCCGCGAAGAAGGGCAAACGGCTCAAATTTTGGCCGATTTTGTGCAAGCGCAAGGCTATACGCCCCACCGCCTCCACCACAACGTCTGGATCACCTCCCGGCACTTCGCCCCCGAGCGCCCTACTCTGCTGCTCAACTCGCACCACGACACCGTAAAGCCCGTAGCCTCGTGGCAACGCGACCCTTTCGCAGCCGACATAGTGGACGACAAACTCTATGGCTTGGGCAGCAACGACGCTGGCGCTTCGTTGGTAGGCTTGTTAGGGGCTTTTTTGGCTACTGAACAGGCTGCCGCGCCCCTGCCCTTCAACTTGGTGTGGTTGGCCAGTGCCGAAGAAGAAATTTCGGGCAAAAATGGCATCGAGGCCGTCTTGCCCCAATTGGGCAACATTGCCGCGGCCATCGTGGGCGAGCCTACCCAGATGCAAATGGCCATAGCCGAAAAAGGGCTAATGGTGCTCGACGGCGAGGTGCTGGGCAAAGCCGGACACGCCGCCCGCTATGAAGGCGACAACGCCATCGCGAAAGCGCTACCCGATGTGCAATGGCTCAGCGAGTACCGTTTTCCGCAGGCTTCTCCCCTGCTGGGCGAAGTCAAAATGAGTGTTACCCAAATCCAAGCAGGCAGCCAGCACAACGTAGTGCCCGACAGGTGCACGTTTGTGGTCGATGTGCGCAGCAACGAGTGCTATACCAATGCCGAACTGCTGGCCATTATCCGCCAACACCTGCAAGCCGCCCAAGTTACCCCGCGCTCGCTCAGGCTAAATGCCTCGCATATTCCGCTGGCGCATCCTTTGGTGCAACGCGGACTATCGCTGGGTTTGCCTTACTATGGCTCGCCTACCCTATCCGACCAAGCCCTGATGCCCTTTCATAGCTTGAAAATTGGCATTGGCGACTCGGCACGCTCGCACACCGCCGACGAATATGTACACTTGTCCGAGTTTCAGAGGGGCATTGCGCTCTACCAAAACTTGCTGCAAGGCTGGTGTTTTTAAACAAAGCTATTTTAGGGTAGTACTTGCTGCAATTCTTCGCGGTAGGTCGCAAACTCATACAAATTGTTGTGCCCCCCGCCTATGATGGTAAAAAAGCGGTCTTCGCGCTTGAGCAAATATTTCAGCTTGACCGCACAACTCAATGGCACAATGAAGTCTTTGTTGCCGTGAAAAATATACACCGGACAAGTGATTTGGGACATTAGGGCGGCGTTATCAAACCGAAAACGAAATCCAAATACCTTGGGCAGGAAGGGGTAGTAGGTATAAAACAAATCAGGAATACTGCTAAAGGGGGTTTCTAACACCAACTTGCCCACGAGATGATGGGCTGCCAAATAAGTGGCCGCACCCGACCCCATCGAGCGACCAAATACCGTAATTTGTGAAGCCTCGTAGTAAAGCAGCAAAAACTGATACAAGAAAACCACATCGCTGTAAAAATGCGCTTCGCTTTGCTTCCCTTGGCTCTTGCCATAGCCTCGGAAGTCCCAAATCAGCAAATCGTAGCCCATCGGCACAAACACCTCGGCCATATAGCCCCAGCGCTCCAAACTACCGGCGTTGCCGTGGCAATACAAAATAACCCCTTTCGGGGAAAGATTGTCGTCGCTTTTGCGAAACCAAAGGGCGCTGATTTTGCCCTCGTGGGGCGTATCGAACAAAAACTCTTCAAAAGGATGCCTAAATGCAAACCGATGGTTGGCGGGCAGTTTTTCGGGCATAAAAATAAAAAGATGCTGCCAAGGTTGGGTAAGCAAATTACCCAAGCCCCAAAGCATCAGCACCATAACCACCCCATATACGCTTATCCAATCCATAAACCAACCAATGCTTACTGGGCTACTTCAGGCAATGGCTTGAAGACAAAAGAAGGCGTTTTTTTATCAATCTGCGGTTGCAAGGCCAAAGCAAGCACCTCTTGGGCGTGGCGCACATAGTGGAAGGTCAGGTTTTTGATATAATCGGCGCGAATTTCTTCAATGTCTTTCCGATTTTTCTCGCTCAAAATTACTTCTGTAACACCGGCACGCTTGGCCGCCAATATTTTTTCTTGAATACCCCCCACCGGCAACACTTTGCCCCGCAGGGTGATTTCGCCGGTCATCGCCAGTTTGCCCCGCACGCTGCGGCGCGTAAGCAACGAAGCCAACGAGGTGAGCATCGTAATCCCCGCCGAGGGGCCATCTTTCGGAACTGCCCCTGCCGGGATGTGCAGGTGAAGATCATACTGCTCAAACAGGCGGTAATCTATTTGAAGGTCGTCGGCAATCGATTTGAGATAAGAAAAGGCCGTAGTAGCCGATTCTTTCATCACATCGCCTAACTGTCCCGAAAGGGTAAGTTTGCCGTTGCCACGACTGAGGTTGCTTTCGATGAATAAAATTTCGCCGCCTACTTGCGTCCACGCCAACCCCGTCGCTACACCCGGCAGGGCAAGGTCTTCATAGTCTTCCGGTTCATACAGGACAGCCCCAAGCAGTTTTTTCACTTCTTCGGTACTGATATTTTTCTGATAAGGCTCTTCCATCGCCAGCATTTTGGCCGTCTTGCGGACTAAATTGCCCACTTGCCGCTCTAAATTTCGCACACCCGATTCGCGGGTATAGTGCTCAACAAGGGTTTGGATGGCCGAGCGGTCAAACTTCAAATCCGTCTTTTTCAGGCCGTGTTCTTTCAGTTGCTTCGGAATGAGGTATTTCTTCGCAATCTCAATTTTTTCCTCCAAGGTATAGCCATTGATTTCGATGATTTCCATCCTATCGCGCAAAGCCGGATGAATGGTGTCTAAACTATTGGCCGTAGCGATGAACAACACCTTCGATAGGTCGAAGGGCGTGTCCAAATAATTATCCATAAAAGCATTGTTCTGCTCCGGATCGAGCACTTCGAGCAAGGCCGAAGCAGGGTCGCCGTGCAGGCTGGAACTCACTTTGTCTATTTCGTCCAAAATAAAAACCGGATTGGCGGCATTCACCTTTTTCAAGTTCTGAATCACTTTGCCCGGCATAGCCCCCACATAAGTACGGCGGTGGCCGCGAATTTCGGCTTCGTCGTGAACGCCGCCCAGCGACATCCGCACATATTTGCGGTTCAGGGCTTTGGCTATCGACTTCCCCAACGAGGTTTTGCCCACCCCCGGAGGGCCATACAAACAAATAATAGGGCCTTTGAGGGTTTGCTTGAGTTTCAACACAGCCAAATATTCGATGATGCGCTCTTTTACTTTGTCTAAGCCATAATGGTCTTTGTCTAAAACCGTTTGGACTTTTTTCAAGTCGAGCGAGTCTTTGGTGTATTCGCCCCAAGGCAAATCGACCATCAATTCGACATAACTCATCGCCATTGGATACTCAGCCGACATCGGGTTGAGGCGCTGCAAGCGATCCAATTCTTTCAAGAAAAGCTGGTGGGTTTTGTCGTCCCACTTCTTTTTGCGGCCACGCATCCGCAGGTCGTCCACTTCTTTGTCAGCACCCACATCGCCCAGTTCGTCTTGCAGGGCTTTGATTTGCTGCCGGATAAAATAATCGCGCTGCTGCTGGTCGATGTCATTATGCACTTTGTTCTGTATTTCGCGCTTGATTTCGAGCAGCTGAATGTCGCGGTTCATAAATTCGAGCAGCGCCGTAGTGCGTTCTTCACCATTGTCGATTTCGAGCAAGCCTTGTTTTTCCGATACTTCTGCGTTGATATTGGTACACAAAAAATGTGTCATAAAGCTCAGGCTGTCAATGTTTTCGACGGCTATTTGGGCTTCTTGCGGAATGTCGGGATTGAGCCGCATAATTTTGGTAGCCGAATCTTTGAGCGTATGCAGCAGGGCTTTGGCTTCTTTGTGGCTGCGGGGCGGAAAATTTTCCGGCTTTAGTTTTACCTTGGCTGTCAGGTAGGGCTGCTCTTGGGTAAATTCGCGCACAGCAAAGCGTTGCTGCCCTTGGATAATGATCGTGATGTTGCCATCGGGCAGTTTGAGCAGTTTAAGGATTTGCGCCACCGTGCCTACTTGGTACAAATCGGCAGGTTTAGGCTCATCTACTTGCAAGTTGCTTTGCGCGATAACACCAATGACCGATTCGGATTCGTAGGCTTTTTTGACCAACCGAATAGACTTCTGCCGCCCTACCGTTACCGGAATGATTACACCGGGGAAAAGTACAGTGTTTTTGAGTGGCAAAATAGGCAACTCGCTGGCTTCAATATCAGCCGCATTTTTTACTTCGGGGCTGCCATCCTCAGAAGGGATGGAAAAAAGACTTTCAGATTTTTCTTCTTCCGAAGAGTGGAGCATTTCCTGTATATATAAATTTTTGTAATTCATTCTGAAGTAGGCATTTTATGTTAGTTTGGCATAAAATTAGAGAAAATGTATAAAAGCAGCGTTTTATACGTTTTGTTTCTAATAGTCAATCCTTGTGCCAGCGCAAATGTGCTGCATTTTTGTCAGTTTTTTATCAAAAAAAACAAAAAAACTGACTGTTTGGAGGTTTGCTCTAACCAACAATGTTGTATGAATGGGAAATGGTTTACAAAAATTATTTATATACTTAGTTGCTTTTGTTGTTTTGTTTTTTTGCATCCGGCCACAACCGTAGCCCAAAAAAGCGAAAAAAATAAAGCGGCCAACAAGAACGAAAATCCTAAGACAGACCCCTCGCTTCCGCCACCCGACCAAGAAATGGTGTACTTCAAAAACTTGAATGCTATACCCTATTATTTCGACAGCAAAAAAATTGACGAAATAGGTAAATTGGAATCAAAAGGCGACAAGCAAAATATGTACGTGCAATTGCTCAAGTATGTGCAGCAGTTTGGCGTCGAAAATTTTTTCAAAAACAACTTTTTCCTTTGGGCTTTGGGCAAGCTTTCCGAAGAATTAGGCTACCTCAAGCAAGCCAAAAGCCTTTACCGCTATGTGCTGAAACACCACCGCAGCGGCAATATCCAAGAGGCGCGCCTTTATTACGACTCTTTGGTGCGCAATGACATAGATTATTATTTGCCGGTAGCCTATTATTACCAGCTCATCGAAGCACGCAAAGCCATCGATGAAAAATATGCGGTCAAAGGACGCGCCATCCGCTTAGAAAAAGAAATCAACGATACGACTGCCAGCGACTATGGCCCTACCTTGGCCAAACAAGGCGAACGGATAATGATGATATTTACGTCCAACCGCAACCTTTCGCAAAGCAACCGCAGCCTTACCTACCAACGCAAAGACAGCTTGGTGCCGCCCAACGAAGACTTATTTGTAACAACTAAAATGGATACGTTCTATTTGGTAGAAACCGAAATAGGCCGCATTGTCGATACAGTGAAGTGGAAACGCGCCGAGCCGCTCTATGGCCTCAACAGCATTTACAACGAAGGGTCTGCTTCGATAAGCCGCGATGGGCAAACCATTTATTTTTCGCGCTGCGACAGCCCCGACGGCTTTGGTAGTTGCGATTTGTATATGGCTGAAAAGAAAGACACCTTGTGGGGCAATGTCCGCAACTTAGGCATTGAAGTCAACAGCATTAGTTGGGAGTCTCACCCCTCGCTTTCGCATACCGAAGACACCCTGTTCTTTGCCTCCGACCGCTTAGGCGGATTTGGTATGGCCGATATTTACCTTACTTACAAAGTACGTGATGAAAGTGGGAGCTGGAACGGCAAGTGGTCGCGTGCGCAAAATTTGGGGCCTACTGTCAACACCCGCCTCAGCGAAGTCAGCCCGTTTTATCATCCTCGGTTTCCGGTGCTTTACTTTAGCTCGAATGGCCAATTGGTCAATTTTGGCTACAAAGAAGAAGGCACAGGCTCGCTCAATTCGTTCGATATTTACAAAACACGCCAAGAAAAAATGAAAGTCGAAGCCGACGGCCAAGCCAAGGATGTGCTTTTTTGGACCGAGCCTAAAAACGTTGGCCCGCTGATCAACACCAAGGGCGACGAGTATTACTTTGCCATCGACGAAAAAGCCGAAATGCTTTACTTTGCCAAAACTGATACGGTGCAATACTTCAAGAAAGCAATGACCAAAAAAGGCTTGGATACAGTATGGTACAAAAAACCGGTGATGAAATTATACAGTTTTCCGCTGCCTATGGAAGCCCAACCCAACGCCGTGGTGTTGCTCAAAGGCAGTGTGAAAGATTCTATCACCGGCGAGGTGCTCAGCGGCATCGTTTCTATCATCGATTTGGACAATGGCATCGAGGTAGCCCCCAAATACCTCCGCCCCGACGGCACGTATGAGTTCGAGCTAATCCGCAACAACAAGTATTTGGTGGTCATCACCGGCGACGATTTTTTCCGCGTTGAGCGCGAGTTTTTGCTCGAAGGCGATACCATTCTCAACGTCGAAACCCCTTCGATGAAGTTCCAAAAATGGAAATTTGCTTCCATTGAGTTCCAACCCGGTGCGTGGGACGTTACCGCGGAAATGGAGCCTGACTTACAAAAGTTAGTTACTTTTTTAGTCGATCACCCCAACTTGGGCTTGCGGGTAACCGGTCATACCGAAGTGCTGGGCGATGCCAATTACAACCTCGAATTATCGCAAAACCGTGCCGATGCCATCAAAGCCTACATCAATAAAAAAGGTAAGTTCAAGGCCGATCGCATCGAAGCCATTGGCTATGGCGGGTCGCAGCCCATTGTGTCGGAAGAGCGTGGCGACGATGATAAAAAACTGAACCGCCGCGTAGAATTCGAAATTTTAAGGTTAGAAGAAAACTAAAACAGCGGCTATTTTTTACGGCTGTATTTAACCAGTTCGATCCAAACTTCCAAAATACCCCGCTCATCGCTTATCCTTTTGATCTTGGCATCTACCCGCAGCCTCTGGTTCAGCCTTGCTTTGATTTCTAAGGCCAAATCAGTGTCTAAAAAACCAATTTGTTCACCATTGAGCCTTACAACTTTTACGGCATCGCGATCATATTTATTCAATTCGTCGGGAATAAGCATCAGCCGCTCGCCTTCCTTGGTACGCTTGATAATCGATTGGCGCTCAACACCTGTATCATCGTTTTTATAGCGTACTCCGGCTACGGAGGTCAGCACCGGCGCAAGTTTTACCATATCGTTGTGCGAATCGAACCGGCTGAGGTAATTTCGATACACCTTATCGTCGAGCGAGCTTCCTCCTTCCTTTTTTCTTCTTTTAGGAGGTTTGGCCGAGGGTTGTGTTTGCCCGGAAGAAAATAAATACAGTCCTACAAAGGCAACTACCAAAATAAATAATAGTATTTCGAATGTCATAAAATCCGCAGTAAGGCCACAAAGATAACAGATTTTGTTGTGATGTTTTTTTGGAAGCTGGAGGGCTGCTTGTAGCTTTTGCACTCCAAAAAATTCCTAAATTGCATCCCCAAAAAAGCCCTTTGGCCAAGACAAAACCCATAGACGAACACCCCTATATGACACCCCTCCAACAGTTTGCAAAGCGTATTGTAGAAAATACCAGGTTTCAAAATTTTATCATTTTCATCATCGTACTGGCCGGTATTTCTATTGGCTTGGATACGTATGAACACATTCATAAGCAGTTTTCGCACCAGTTAGAGCTGGCCAACCATATTATCCTCGCTATTTTTGTCATCGAAATTGTGCTCAAACTCTTAGCTGAGGGCAACCAACCTTGGCGCTATTTCTATGATGGCTGGAATGTATTCGATTTTATCATCGTGGCGGTGGCGTTCTTACCCATCGATGCCAATTTTGTGGCGGTTATCCGGATGTTGCGCTTGTTGCGGATATTGCGCCTTATCAATGCCATCCCGCAGCTTCGGATGATTATTGGCGCATTGCTGAAAAGTATTCCTTCGATGGTGTATATTTTTATGCTGTTGATCTTGCATTTCTATGTGTTTGGTACTTTGGCCACCATTCTGTTTTCAAGCAACGACCCCAAACACTTTGGCAACTTGCACACTTCTTTTGTAACGCTTTTTCGCATTGTAACCTTAGAGGGGTGGTCCGAGGTGCTGTATATCAATATGTATGGCTGCGACAAAATACCGTATGAACCCAAAGATATGTTTCCTTGTACCCATCCACACCCACAACCGGTAGTAGCCGTTGCATTTTTTATTACTTTCATCGTAACCGGTTCTATGATTGTGCTTAACCTGTTTATTGGGGTTGTTTTGGGCGGCATCGAAGACATCAAATTAGAAGTGGCCGCTGAAGAAAAAAGCAAACAACGCGCCGAGCAAGTCAAAAACAATTTACCCATCGAACTCACCGTGGAGGAATACCTCAGCTTACTGCAAACCCAAATTCAGACCCTCAATGATAAGTTAGACTGGCTTGTATCGCATAATCCACCCAACAGTGCATCGCCGCCGCAAGGAACGAACATCCCAAAGCAGCCAACCAAACAAAGCGGGGGATCTAAGAAAAAATAAGTGAATCTTGTATTGTCTGAAGGAGTTGGGTAATGAGTAAACTACCCAACTCCTTTTTCGATCAGTTGCAAAATAGGGTCAGCAATGGGTTTGGAAACTTCACTGAACTCTACATTATCGCGAGACATTTGTAGAATTTCATACACATTGGCCTCTATTTTCTGGCAAATCACATCGACTGGCAAATCGTTGGAATCTTGTCCAAAAGGCTCTTCTATTTCATTGCCAATGGCTTTCAACCCTGCCAAAGAATAAAAAATCAGGCTTATCAAGGGCAGCGTCCAATACTGCAAATCACTGATCATCACAAAGGGTAAGGTCGTAAAATATAAAACCAAGAAGTGAAAAAGGTGCATTTTGTAAGCCTGGGGCATCGGTGTGCTTCGAATGCGCTCGCAGCCCCCACTGATGTCGGTCAGTTGGTTGGCCAAGGTATCGAGGCTTTGAAACTGGAATCCGTCCAATTGTTTGCTTTGGTAAGCTTGGTAAACAAACTGATACAAGCGTTTGGCTATCCAGTTGGGGTGGTGGTTTGCTTGCGCCAATAATTCTACTTCGTGTTGGCTTAGCAAATAATGATAGTCAATGGTCTTGTCGTCACGCAAGTGGTTGCGCAGTGCAAAAGCGTAGGCTGCCAGCAACCGCGCCACGGTGTTTCTATCTTCTTTTTTTGGAAAAAAAGCAAATGCTTTGATGGCTATTTCGCGGCAAGCGTTTACCAAACCACCTAATAATTTGCGCCCTTCCGACCAGCGCTCGTAAGCCGTATTGGTACGAAAAACCAACAGCAAACCCAAGGCAACCCCCATAATGGAGTGTAGGGTGCCCCCTAATTTTAGCCCTCCGGTGATGTGGTCGATGTCGAGTATGAGCAAAATGACTACAAAAATATTGAGCAGCACCAACGCCCAAAATAAGCGTCTGAGGGTATTGAAGTCGAAAAATAAGCGGGCAAAAAAGAGCGCCCAGCCTTTTAATGGATTTTTTTCTATGAATGACATGGCTAATGGATGTTTAGGCAATAGGTTAAAAACTACAACGGATTGAATATAGTTTGAAGCTTCTACAACTTCATACACAACTTATCAAAAATATAACAAAATAAGGCATAAACAATGCCAAATAGCATCCGTCGATCCACTGATTGTATTTTTTCAATAAATACCGCAATAAAAAATTCTTAGGTCTGGATTGTAACGTTTATTTTTTTGCAGGAAAAAAGGCTCACGCAAAGGGCACAAAGGAAACTCAGATAAAACGGATTGGACGGATTTTCACGGATTGAATACAAAAAAGTCCCCTCTTGAGAGGGGATTGAGGGGTGTGTT
>DMHB01000042.1:13772-20019 GCA_003449595.1 Microscillaceae bacterium
GTGTTGTATTTGCTGTCAAGCTATTTCAGGACAAAAAAAGTCCCTCTTGAGAGGAGACAGGGGTGTGTTGCATTTGCCTGTCAAGCTGTTTCAGGATAAAGCAATAAAAAAGGCTGCCTGCTTTAGCAGACAACCTCAAGGAATAAGTTGTGTGAGGCTTATTTCAGTTCACCACTTTGCACTTTCTTTACAAAGTCAAGAGTAACTTCGAAGAGTTCTGCTATTTGCTCTAAGCTCAATATATTTTGCTTCAACGCCATCTGAATGCCTTTGACTTTGGTTTGTAGTTCAGCTTGTTTTGCAGCTTGTTTTGCAGCTCGCTTCGCAGCTTGTTCTTTCACTTCTTGTAAGATTGCTTCTTCTATGCCCATAGGTTTGCGTTGGTTTAAAGTGGTTTGAATTTGTTTGTCTAACAATGCCAAGGTGTCAACTTGTTTAAATTTACTATAATAACGAATAAAATTCAAAATATTCCTGATTTTCTCACCTGAATATTGTGCTTGTTTCAAACTCCTTACCAAGTCCATTTTCCAAACCAATTGTTTTTCGTCGGTTAGGTTGCTTTGGCTCAGGGCTTTGTGGGCTGCTAACATCACCACCGAAAAAGGATTGCCTGCAATGTTCAACTCTCGTTCGGTTTTTTCTAACAATTTGAAAGTAGCAAACTCGTAATGGTAGCGCGTTTGGTGGTATTCATAGGTGTAGCTTTTGGGGTGGAAATCAGGGTTGTCGTCGGTGAGGAGGGCTATGGCCAATACATCTTTTTGCCAACGGTCTTTGATGCGGTAAAAATAGGTAAACATTCTTTCAGCAAATAAGCTGTCAGCATAGCCTTGCACCTCAACGTGTACCAACACCCATTGTTCTTGTCCAGTTTGGGTAAATACTTTGACCAACTTGTCGGCATAGCGCTTTTGGTTGCCTTGGGGTTTAGGGGCGATTTCGTCGAGTTCTTTGTCTAAAAACACAAATTTTTGGCTGAAATCGACGGTTTGGGCTGCCCATTCAGGAAAGAAATAGTGAAGAAAATCATCAAACAAATCTTCGATGATGCCTTTCCAAAGCGTATCTTTTGAAATTTGAGTCATAGGTTATTGTGTCAACTGATGATTTAAAACCAAAATATACGCATTCCTTGTATTATCAAGCAATTCCCACCAAGGGCAATGGAACAAAAAAAGGTTGCCTGCGCGGTGGCAGACAACCTTTCAAGATTAAGGGAAAAAACACAAATAGATTTTACACATCGTAATTCAGCGTAGGACTGAGCCATCTTTCGGCCTCGGCCAAACTAATTCCTTTGCGCTGTGCATAATCTTGTACTTGGTCTTTTTCAATTTTTCCAAGCCCAAAGTACTTCGACTCAGGATGTGAAAAATACCAACCCGATACCGACGCAGCCGGATACATCGCTAAATTCTCGGTAAGCGAGGTGCCAATGTGTTTTTCTACCTGCAATAGGTTGAACAAGGTAACTTTTTCGGTGTGGTCGGGGCAAGCCGGATAGCCGGGCGCAGGACGAATGCCTTGGTATTGCTCTTTGATCAACGACTCGTTGTCCAATTGTTCTTCGGGTACATATCCCCAAAACTCTTTGCGCACACGCTCGTGCATCAGTTCAGCGAAAGCTTCTGCCAAGCGGTCGGCCAAGGCTTTGATCATAATGGCGTTATAGTCGTCGTGCTGTTTTTCAAAAGCTTGGGCTTTTTCTTCGGCACCAAAAATGCTGACAGCAAACCCGCCGATATAATCTTGCAAACCGCTTTCTACCGGGGCTACGAAATCGGCCAAAGCCAGATTGGGCACATTGGAGGCTTTTTCGGCTTGTTGTCGCAGGCTATGCAACAAAGCGCGTGTTTGCTGTCGGTCTTCTTCGTACTGCACGTGGCGGTGGCTGCCGTGTTTCTCGCAGGCTACTTCCATTTCGCGGGCAGCAAACTCGTAAACAGCAATATCGTCGTCGTTTTGCACGTTGGCCGGGAAAAAGCCAATCACCGCTTTGGCAGTAAGCCACTTTTCATCGATGGCTTGCTTGAGCAATTGCTGGGCATCGTTGTACAAACGGCGGGCTTCGGAGCCTACTACCTCATCTTCCAAAATCTTAGGGAATTTTCCGTGCAACTCCCAAGTTTGGAAAAATGGTGTCCAGTCGATGTACGTGGCAATTTCATTCAAGCTATACTCGCTCATCACTTTTTCGCCCAAGAAGTGTGGCTTTTTGATTTGGGTTTTAGTCCAATCAATTTTGTATTTATTTTTCCGCGCTTCTGCGATGCTGATGAACTTCTTGTCCTGTTTGCGGTTAGCATGGCCTTCGCGCATACGTACATACTCTGCTTTGACCTCTTGCACAAAGTCTTTGTTTTGCTCGTCGCTCAACAGACTGCTCACTACGGGCACGCTGCGCGAAGCATCGAGTACATGCACCACAGGACCGCTGTATTTCGGATCGATTTTGACAGCCGTATGAATGCGCGAGGTGGTAGCGCCACCGATCAGCAAAGGAATTTTCAGCCCTTTGCGCTCCATTTCTGAGGCGAAATAAACCATTTCGTCCAAGCTGGGGGTAATCAGACCACTTAATCCAATCACATCGACATTTTCGCGGATAGCTGCTTCCAATATTTTCTCGGCAGGCACCATCACACCCAAGTCAATCACTTCGTAGTTGTTGCAAGCCAATACAACCCCTACGATATTCTTGCCGATGTCGTGTACGTCGCCTTTTACTGTAGCCATCAACACTTTGCCGGTTTTCGAGTTCTCATCTACCAAGCCTTGACGCTTCATTTCTTCTTTTTCGGCCTCCATAAAAGGCATCAAATACGCTACTGCCTTTTTCATTACGCGGGCGCTTTTCACTACCTGTGGCAAGAACATTTTGCCTTCGCCAAACAGGTCGCCCACTACGTTCATACCGGCCATCAGCGGGCCTTCGATTACTTGAAGCGGGCGTGCAAACTGTTGACGTGCCTCCTCGGTATCTTGGTCAATATAGTCAACAATGCCTTTGATAAGGGCATATTTCAGTCGCTCTTCTACGGTGTTTTCGCGCCAGCTTTCATCTTTTACTTTTTCTTTGCCTTTGTCTTTTACTTTTTCGGCAAACTCTACCAAACGTTCTGTGGCATCGGGACGACGATTGAGCAGCACATCCTCGATAAGTTCGAGCATATCTTTGGGGATATTTTCATAGACTTCGATCATCCCGGCATTGACAATGCCCATATCCATACCGGCCTTGATGGCGTGGTATAAAAAGGCAGAGTGCATCGCCTCGCGCACCAAATTATTGCCTCTGAACGAGAAGGAAATATTGCTTACCCCGCCGCTTACTTTGGCATAAGGCAAGTTTTGTTTGATCCATCGAGTGGCTTCAATAAAATCGACCGCATAGTTGTTATGCTCTTCGATTCCCGTGGCAACGGTTAAGATATTGGGGTCGAAAATGATGTCTTGGGGCGGGAAATTGACCTGATTGACCAAAATATCGTAAGCGCGTTTGCAAATTTCGATACGGCGTTGGTACGAATCAGCTTGACCGGTTTCGTCAAAGGCCATTACAATGACAGCGGCGCCATATTTGCGGACAAGTTTGGCCTGCTCTATGAATTTGGCCTCTCCTTCTTTGAGCGATATGGAATTTACTACGGCCTTGCCTTGCACGCATTGCAAACCGGCTTCGATAACCGACCACTTTGAGCTGTCGATCATAATAGGAAGCTTGGCAATGTCTGGCTCGGCACCGATTAGGTTGAGAAACGTAACCATCACTTGCTCTGAGTCGAGCATCCCTTCATCCATATTGACATCGATGATTTGCGCGCCACCTTCTACTTGGTCGCGTGCAATGGCAAGTGCTTCTTCGTATTTTTCTTCTACAATCAACTTTTTGAAGGCAATAGAACCGGTTACGTTGGTTCGTTCGCCCACGTTGATAAAATTAGTTTCCGGGGTAACCTTGAGGGCTTCAAGTCCGCTATAAGTTGAAAAAGTAGAGCGGGCTGGCACTTGCCTTGGCGGATATTTTTGCGCCAACTCGGCTACAGCTGCAATGTGTGCGTCGGTGGTGCCACAGCAGCCCCCTACGATGTTCAAAAATCCATTTTGCAAGAAATCTTCTACGATGGCTGCCATTTCGCGAGCGGTTTGGTCGTAAGCACCCATTTCGTTGGGTAGCCCGGCGTTGGGGTGAGCCGATACGAAGAAAGGCGCTTCTTTCGCCAAAATTTGCACATAAGGCCGCATCAAATCAGCACCCAAAGCGCAGTTGAGGCCAATACTTAGCAAAGGCAAATGCGAAACAGAATATAAAAAGGCTTCGGTAGTTTGGCCGGAAAGTGTTCTGCCGCTTTGGTCGGTAATCGTGCCCGAAACCATTACCGGCATCCGTTTGCCTACTTGTTCGAAATAGCTTTCGATGGCAAACAAGGCCGCTTTGGCGTTCAAAGTATCGAAAATGGTTTCTACCAATAAAATATCTACACCGCCCTCAGCCAAGGCTTTGATTTGCGTAAAATAATTGTCAACCAACTCACGGAAGCTAACCGCACGAAAACCTGGGTTGTTGACATCGGGCGACAAAGAGGCTGTTTTGTTGGTCGGCCCGATGGCTCCGGCTACAAAACGGGGCTTGTTGGGATTTTGAGCTGTGAAGGCTTGAGCCGCTTTTTTGGCCAACTGGGCCGAGGCAAAATTGAGTTCATACACCAAATCTTCCATCTTGTAGTCGGCCATAGAAATCGCCGTACTGTTGAAAGTATTGGTCTCGATGATGTCGGCACCGGCTTTCAGGTATTTGGTATGGATTTCTTCTACCAACTGCGGTTGGGTGAGCGACAAAAGGTCGTTGTTCCCTTTCAGGAGATGTTCAAAATTTTGAAAACGTTCGCCACGATAATCTTCTTCGGAGAGCTGATACTGCTGTATCATTGTCCCCATAGCACCATCTAACACTAAAATGCGTTCTTTCAGGATTTTTTCAAGCATTGTTTATACACACTAAATGGATTATTCAGAAACAAAAAGGATAACATTTAATTCGCAAAAAAGATTTGCAAAGGTAGTGATTATCAATCCAAAAAACACATAGAAAAGCCTACTTTTGAACTGAATGGCCAATCATTTCAAGTCGTTTGGTTAGTAAGCCATTGTTGTATTTTTTGACAAAGCACTTGGTTGATGCGCAAATAAGATTCGTGTGTCCAACCGGCCACGTGGGGCGAAAAAAGCACTTGGGGCAAAGCCGCCAAGGCTTGGTGGATGGCTTGTTCGTCGGCGGTCAGTTTGTGTAATTTCTCGTTTTGCAATACATCTAAACACGCACCCAAAACCTTTGCTTCTTGAAGCAACGTAAGCAGATCGCGCAGCACCACTATTTCGCCCCGAGCGGTATTGATCAGATAAATGGGCTTGCGAAAGCGCTTCAAAAAAGCAGCATCCACCATTTGCCAAGTTTCACTCGTAAGGGGTATATGCAAAGTCAAAATATCTGTCTGTTCATATATTTCGGCCATAGTAGCCTCGGTAGCATACGCATCAGCATAAGGGCTGGGTTTGTGGTCATAGCAAAGCACTTGGCAATCGAAGCCACTTAGCCTGCGCGCCATTTCGCGACCCACGTTGCCATAGCCAATAATGCCCACAGTTTTGCCTTTGATTTCGTTGCCACGATTGCCTTCTCTGTCCCAAATGCCTTGCCTTACCTGTGCATCGGCTTGTTTGAGGTGGTTTAGCAACATCAACAACATCCCAACGGCGTGCTCGGCTACTGCATCGCGATTGCCTTCGGGAGCAGTTAGAATCGTAATATTTCTTTGCCGAGCCGCTTCCACATCGATCAAATCCAAGCCCGAACCCGCCCTGGCGATGAGTTTAAGCGAGGTAGCTTTGTCGAAGAAGGCAGCGTCCAAGGCCGTTTTACTACGAATGACAATGGCTTCGTAAGCCCCAATTTGCGCTAAAATATCTGCTCGGCTGATCTGAGGCTGGTAATCGGTTTCCACGCCAATTTGGGCAAGCATCGTAGGTAAGGTGGGGTGCATTAGATCGGCAATAAGCGCTTTGAATGGTTTGTTCATAGGTTAGGAGGGCAGAAACAACATGGATTTACTAAAACTTGGTCGGCAAGCATCGACATACAAAAATAAATGCTGTTTTTGGTGAGTGTATGCTTGCCTCCTATTATTTTTAACCATTCCACGAAAATATCACGCTTTCTAAACACGATTCTATGCGTTAGGTAGTA
>DMHB01000121.1 GCA_003449595.1 Microscillaceae bacterium
TTCCCAATTATTCCCAATTATTTTATTTATCGGTATGCTTAGTGCTGCGTTTTTGCCAAGCTGTCGGCAGCGCCCCGAAGTAAAACCGCAAGCTGCCAAATCTGCCACTACAGCTATTCCCGACATTCAGCGCGTGGGCGCAGCCGTTGACCTCAGCAAAACCGATTGGGTGAACACCGCCGACCAAGGCACCGGCTTTTTGATTGTGAAAAACGATTCAGTATTACGCAGTTTGGCCGTAGCCCTGCGCAACAAATCCCCCGAAGAGCGCAAAGCGTGGGCTACCCAATACGGGTTTTTGTCGATGCAACAGGTATATGAAACCGCTGCCCAAGCCGGAGAAAAACAGCAAGAATTCTTAGAAAAATTTCCCAATGCCCTGCGCCAAGACCCCCAAGCAGGCTTGCTGCCCAATATCCACGACTACGACTTAGCCCATTTGGTAAACCCCGACGGGTTGATTATGGTAGCAGGACATTTGTTTCAGTATAGCCGCCAGCAGGTGAAAAGGATGGATGGGAAAAAAGGGGTGAAGCCTGCCTTGCTCAAGCAAAGTCAACATCCCGATAAAGCATTGGGTATAGAAGTGGATACGGTAAAGGATCTTTTTGCTGGAGGGGATGTAGCTGTCCAACGGAATGCGCCTTTTTTCTTGAGGGAACAGGTGTTTATAAATAGAGGCAAGCAGAGTGGTCCTTGGGACTGGCCAGCAGTTATGGGTGCTGTACTATGGTACACTTTAGAAGCCACAGAAGTTTCTTATTTTTTGTATGGTAATAATCCAATAATGATTTGCAATGAATTTTGCAGCCCCATTGATATTGCACAGCGAGGCGCGCTTCAAGCCACCGAATCTGAGAATGTAGGTAACGGTTTAGGTGGCGAGCCTTGTATTTGTTATTATTATTACCCTATTATTGGAGTTCAATACGAAACTCGATTGGCTACTGTTTTCAGGAGTGAAAGAGAACGTAGATTTGCGTACTCTTGGATAGAATTATGGGGAGATGGGCATACTAAATCGATAACAGGTACATATCGGGTAAATAATCACCTGTTTAGTCTTAATACTGGTCAACTGGGCAACTCGGGGAACATTATCCTTAATCTACCTGTAACTCCATCAGGAGAAACTATATTTTACTCAAATCAACCGGGGGCTTGTAGATTTACATTTTTTAGTTTGAGTTATCGTAACTATTATGACGGGCCGCTGGATGAGGAATTTCCTCCACTAAATAGAGAGACGTTTTTAGCAGCATTATTTAACTTCTAACCAATTTAAGTAATGCGGCGGCACATAAATATAATTGGAGGGCTATTAGCCCTCCTTTTTAGCTGTTTTCTTGGAAGTTTTGGGTTAGCGCAAGAGGTTACCAAAGAGACCATAGACAATCCTAAGAAAATCAATGTATATGCAGGTTTTTTTTCTAATTATGGACACTTAGGTTTTACAGTGGAACAAGTATTACCACTACAAAAAACAGCAAAATTATCTTCTAGATCTGCTTTTTTATGGAGTGTTGGCCTCGCCTATCGGCAAATGAGCATTGATTTCAGAGGAACAAGCACCTTCTCTACTTATATTTTGGCAATTGGTGCAGGTTGGTTGGTCAGCTCGAAGAAATTACGTAGCCACGGGGATTTTGGATTTGGCTTCAAGGCATTTTCTATTCCTGAACGAGAATTAGGGATACAAGCATTTGATGCGGTTTCATATACTCAAATCTATCAGTTGAATTTTAGAATGGGGTATCGCTTCCAAAGGCCATCTGGTGGGTTTTTCTTTAAAATAGGACTTCAAATTCCGTTGCTTTGGCACGAAGCCAATAATATGGCTAATCCTGCTTATTGGCAGGTAAGTGTTACTGAGAATATTGTTGATGCTTTTCAAAATGGAAACCGCTCTAATGGAGGTGTTTTTTTCCCGGACTTAGGTATCGGTTGGACCTTTAAGCACATCAAGCGTAAATAGCGCAGGGTAAGTAAAAGCCATCAAACAGAGATACTTGATGGCTTGCTGCCTTGCTAAGAAGCTTCGGTGTCTGTCATTTTGTCAACCTTTAGATAAAGCCACCACCAATGGCATATATTTTGAGGTAATTCTTGCTTTTCTTACACTACATCCATTTATCAAAATGCGTTATTTACTTACTACACTCTTCACTTGTTGCCTCCTGTTGGCGCATACAGTCCACGCCCAAGAGCAAACCTTGCTCAAACTCCGCGACGACGATGGCACCATTTACAAGGCAAAAGGCCGACTGATAGGCAATGTCGAAAAAGAACCCAACGGAAAGATCCAAACCTTTATGGCCTATACAGAATCCTCCAAGAGCTTTGTGTTCACCGAAGCCTGGTTCGACGGGGAAGGACAAATGGAAGATCTCGTTACTTATACCGTGGCAGTGGATGCCATTGATTTTAAGACCGGCGATTTTGCCTCAGGGGTTGAACCTACCCAAGCGTTAGGCAGCAAAGGGGCTTTCTCTTTGTTTTTACTTTGTAACGACAGAGCGGAATGTATTTCTACCAAATACATAGATGTTTGGGCAGAAAGCGAGCCTAACAAAGGGACTTCTAAAACGCTGAATTTGTATTTTAGAACCAAAGAAGAAGGCGAAGCTATTTTTCAGGAAATTAAAAGCAAGCGATAAGTTTTTTCAAAAGAAGGCTGCCTCCCAAGGGCAGCTTTTTTAATAGCACGCGCATCTCATTTAGGGCAGAGGCTCAATTTTACCTTCTTGAAATTTTTCGAGAATAGTCGAAAATCCATCGTAGCGACCTACCACCCACACGCCTTCTTGAAATAGAAAAGACATGTGTTGAAAAGGCTTTTCGCCACTCATCACCAAGTTGTCGCCTTCGGCGGGGGTGTAGTCAAAGTTGAAGCAATGGGCATAATTCAACTGTAGTAATACCCACTCTTCGGTCAAACCTTGCCCCAAATCTTTGGCAGGAAGTTCATAAATACCTTCCATCAATGCTTCATACGTGCCTACAAAGCGTGCAAGTGCCCACCGATAGATAAGAGGCGCTTGGGGTTGGTGCTTGTGCCTACGCGAGTTTTTTTGGTGTACTATGGGCTTTTCCTTATCCTGGCAAGAACAAAGTATGAAGCCGTTTTCAAAATTACACGTAGTTCAAAATGCAAGAAGTACATTGTTTGCTTTCAAAACGATTCAAACCGCATGAGTGTATAAGTTGGGCCGCGTTTCATATCGAATGGAAAGTATAGGGGTATTCCTACCCGGTTTTAGCTAAGTGGGGTTTGTGTGAAAGACTCCCTATAAGTAAATCAAAAGTCAGAAAAAATTTAGTGAAAAATACAGCAATTCCACCAAAAAGGCGTTTTATAACAGAACAAACCCAGCAATAAACCATCAACAAGGAGAACTTTTGGTTTAGAAAAGAGTGTTTTTCCCCTTTGTTATCCACACAAAAAACGTTATTTTGGGAAACTTTTTTACTAAATCCACGCAAAACCCAATTTTGTAGTAAAATCGATGGAACTTAGCCAACACACTATGCGCACCTCAGACAAAGATTTGTTGAAATCTATAGAACTCAAAGCCTCTTCAAAATCCATAGGGAAAGAAAAACTCAATAGCGTTGTTGAGCAGAGTAAGTATATCAGCCGCGATTTAAGCTGGCTTCAGTTTAATTTTAGGGTATTGGAACAAGCCAAAAGTCCCGAGCGGAGCATTTTCGACCGGTTGCGGTTTTTGTCTATCACGGCTTCCAATTTGGATGAGTTTTTTATGATTCGAGCCGGTAGTTTATACAATTACTTGGACTATGAAAAAGAACGCATCGATTACTCAGGACTACGCGCCCGGCCATTCAAAAAAGTAATGTTCGATGCGGCGCAGGAGTTTTATGAAGCGCAGCAGCACTATTTCAAGAAAGGACTACAACCGGAGTTTGCCAAAAATGGCTTCCGCATTGTGTCGGTGGCCGATTTGGAAGAACACGAAGTCCAAGAAATCAAACTGTATTTTTTGGCTACCATATATCCTATGCTTACGCCGATGGTGTATGACAATTACCGAAGCTTCCCTTTGTTGATGAATAAATCAATGAATTTTGGGGTAATTACCCGAAGCGAGGAAAATGGCAAAGAGGATCGCAAGCTTACTTTTATTCAAATTCCGCAAAACCTGCCGCGTTTCTATGAGTTTGACCGCGACCACGAGCTGGTATTTGTATCCATCGAAGATATTATTCATTTGCACATCGAGAAGCTTTTCCGCAATATCCATATTTTGGATGTATCGCTGTTTCGCATCACCCGCAACGGCGACATTACCTTAGAGGAAAGCGACGACATCGAAGATGATTTTCTGAATGAAATCAAGCAGAAAATAAAAACCCGAAAGTCGGGCAGGGTGGTACGCATCGAAGTGCAAAAAGGCTATTCCGAATTGATGGTCAAAATCCTCAAAAAAAGATGGAATTTGGACGAAGACAATATTTTTGTGGTAGATAAATTTTTAGATTTTACAGGCTTAGGGCAAATTTTCAACCACGAAGAATTTAAAGATTTCAGCAGCCGCGCCCCTGCTCAAGTACCACCCATTGGTTACCAGCCCGATGTCGATATTTTTGAACAGCTCAAACACCGCGATATTTTATTGCACCAGCCCTACAACAGTTTTGAGCCTGTTTTAGAACTATTGGAGCGAGCCGCCGAAGACCCGGAAGTGTTGGCCATTAAAATAACTATTTATCGGTTGGCTAAAAATTCGCGCATCAGCGCCGCCTTGCTGCGTGCTGCCGAAAACGGAAAACACGTGTCTGTCTTGTTTGAACTCAAGGCGCGGTTCGACGAAGAAAACAACATCCGCGAAGCCGAACGACTTCAAAAAGCCGGCTGTTTTGTCATTTATGGCATCAGTGGCCTGAAAACACACACCAAGATGCTGATGATTGTGCGCAAAGAAGACCGGCAAATCATTCGCTACGTACATATGTCGAGCGGCAATTATAACGAAAGTACGACCAAGTTTTATTCCGATGTATCGGTACTAACCACCGACGAAGACTATGCACACGATGTGTCTGAATTTTTCAATGTTATTACAGGGCACTCACACCCCCATTTTTATAAAAATCTGATTACCTCGCCCCGCGATATGCGCAAAGACTTGGCATCGCTTATCCGCAAAGAAGCCGAAAACGCACAAAAGGGGCTTCCTTGCGGAGTAGTCATCAAAATTAATTCGCTCGAAGACCAGCAAATCATCGACGAACTATACGCCGCCTCGCAAATGGGTGTGCCGGTCAAGTTGATTGTGCGGGGCATTTGCTGCTTGCGCCCCCAGCGAGTAGGTCTCAGCGAAAATATTATGGTCAAATCCATCGTAGGCGATTATTTAGAGCATTCGCGCCTATACTATTTTCATAACAACAACGAGCCAATCGTGTATGGAGGGAGTGCCGATTTGATGGTACGTAGTTTCGACCGACGCATCGAATCGTTATTCTTGCTCAACGATGATTTTTGCAGGCAACAAGCCACAAACATTTTGGAATATAATCTACGCGACAACCAAAACAGCTTTATGATGCAAGAAGACGGCAGTTACCTGAAATATGAGCTACAAGCCGACGAGCCTCCATTCAACGTACACAAAGCCTTTTTTAGCCTTCAGGAAGAAGAAGTAAGGCAGACCAAACTATTTTAAAGCTTTTTTGAACAATTGATTAAAAGTAGCAGGATGGGTTTCCATTGGGCAATGACCAGCGCTGGGAATTGTCCAAAAATTGGCTTCAGGGTATAATTCTTTCATCCGTTTTCCGGCTTGAATGTTCACCCAGCGGTCATCTTCGCCCCAAATAAGACTTATCGGGGTTTTGATTTGTCGCATATCTATTTGAGCCACTTCGGGATTATTCCCTTGCATCATTCTCAAAACAGCCCGGGTAGTGCCTTGTAGCAAGAACGGGTTCAAATATCCTTGTGCATCCGACGGGGTGGGGCGCTTGCTGTAAGCCGAAGTCAACAAATCGGTAAAATAGGCCAGATGATAGAACCGATACTCGGCAATGACCTCGACCCACCGCACCACTGGCGGATAACTGAGCAAGGTCTGCATCAGCCATTGGCGGACAGAAACCCCACGCGCACTCCGGTTGCCACCGGCTCCATCGACCAAAATCAGGCGGTGGGTCTTTTCAGGATGCAGTGCCGCCATAGCCATCACTACCCCAGCGCCCATCGAATGTCCTGCAAGTGCCCAGGTCAAACTATCGGACGAGGGAGCTATTTTTTCTAACAAGTGCCACAGCAGCGTAGCCCGCGAGGTGTTGGCGTGGTTAAAAGATGGGTTTCGGTCGCTGTAACCGAAGGCGGGCAAGTCAACCGCCACTACCCAATACCCAGCAGCAGCCAAGCTGTCCATTGTATAGCGCCACGAAAAAGTAGAGCCTGAAAAACCGTGCACCAACAAAACTTTCCCTTGCGGGGAGCTGGTAGGCTTGCTGAGGCGATAATGCAGCTTAAAACCATCTATTTGTACAAATTGGCTATTGGCAAAAGGTTGCTTGGCATCGAAAGCCGGAAAAGAATGCAATGGAATCAAGTAAGGAAGCAAGCTGAACACCACGACCAACACCAGCAAGCTGATGGCAAAGTACTTGAGTATTTTTTTGACCTTTTGCATGATTTTCGTTTATTACGAGTGTGTTGTAAGATAAAAAACTATTCTTGTGGCAAATCTGTCGAAAACCTTTGAATTTTAGGGAGGAATGGCGAAATATTTTCAGACTACCTTTCAAGGCAAAACTTATCAAGTAGATTTTGACCAACCTATCGATTTATCCATCCCCTTGAGGGCAGGGATTGAACAAGTAAATTGTTATTATGCCGAGCCAGTCGTGTATGAAACCATCCGGCAAGGAAACTTCGTAGGCAGTGTAGCTGAAGGAGGACCGTGCAACTATCAACGCGTTCATCTGACCCCGCATGGCAATGGCACCCATACTGAGTGCTATGGCCATATAAGTGCCGATCCACAGGCCATCATTACCCAATGCTTGCAACAATTTATGGCTTTTGCCTTGCTTATCACCCTCTCGCCGCTGCCTCAAGGCACAGATTGGGTGTTGACCCAAGCCCAGCTTGAAGCTGCATTGGGCGAACTCGAACCTGAAGCTGTAGTGATTCGCACATTGCCCAATGGCATCGAAAAACAGTATAGACAATATTCGGGAACGAACCCACCTTATCTCACTGCTGCCGCCGCCGAATACTTGTGTCGAAAAAGGGTACAACATTTGCTCATAGATTTACCATCGGTCGATAGGGAGCAAGATGAAGGGCGGCTGTCAGCTCATAAAAATTTTTGGAATTGGGAAGTAGCCATTCGCCAACAGGCTACCATTACTGAACTTATTTATGTAGCGCCAGAGGTGTTGGATGGCTGGTACTTGCTCAATCTGCAAATAATTAGCCTAACAACCGATGCATCGCCAAGCAAACCTATTCTGTATAGACTAAACGCGGTGTAATAAATTTGTAAAAATTTTGTATTACTTATTTCAAATCGATTAGTTTTTTGAAATTAGCTTTTTATATTTGCAATTGTACTAAACCTGAACACAATGGCTTTAGATAAAGACAAAATGACTGTAGAACAAAAGAAGGCGATTCTTTTGCTCAAGTCCATCATATTCCATTACCACGGGTTAGATAAGGAAGAACAAGAAATTCTGGATAAAACTGCTGAAAAGTTTGACGCTTGGGAAGAACTCAAATGGGCTTCTGAATTCATATCTTTGGATTATTACACTGCCTTCGAACGTGCGCGAGAATACCTCAACGACGTAGTTGGGCCTTTAGATAAAGATATCAAGTTAGATTTTCTAACCATGGTATGGGAAGCCAACAACGCCAAAGGGTACGTTACCGAAATGGAAGCTACTGCTTTGCTCAAATTGGCCAAAGATTGGCACGTGCAAAAAGAATTGATGATGATGGTGCGCAAAAAATAAAGGTCTCTTTGGTTGTTTTTACACCCTAACCGTAATTAAGCCCTGCTTTGGTTACGGTTTTTTTATAGACAAATTGATACTTTTTTACACTCTGGAGGCTTTTTTTAGATAAAAAAATGATAAATTGCTAAAATTTTAAGCATTCTGACGTGTATGGTAGCGCAACAATTCGCTGTGGTGGATATAGAAACCACCGGAGGGCGACCCAACGAAGATAGAATTATTGAAATAGGCATCGTTATTCATAATGGTAAAGATACCGTCGAAGAATTTCATTCTTTGATCAACCCTGAGCGCAACCTACCCGAATTCATTGTAAAACTTACCGGCATTCAACCCGAAATATTAGACGATGCCCCTAAGTTTTATGAAATAGCCAAGAAGATAGTTGAGATAACTGAAAATAGAATTTTTGTAGCCCACAATGCGCATTTCGACTATAACTTTCTGAAAGCCGAATTCAAACGCTTGGGCTATGTGTATAGGCGCAAAACACTTTGCACTTTACGGCTGGCAAGGAAAATTATCCCCAAAGAACAGGTTGGCTCAGGCTATGGGCTGCGTAAAGTATGCGATGCCCTGCAAATTCCGCTTACAGATCACCACCGCGCTTTGGCCGATGCACAAGCCGCTGCCGGTATCTTGGCTTACGCGATGCAAAAAGACTTTGAGAAAGCCTCCAAGCAAATCGTTACCGACGAGATAAGTTTGAAAGCCCTGCCACCCAAAATTAGCCTCAGCCAGTTTGAACAACTGCCTGAACAGATTGGGGTATATTATCTTTTAGATGAAGAAGACCGCATTGTCTATGTCGGGAAAAGCAAGAATATTAAAAAAAGAATTGCCTCTCATTTCGGAGCCAATTTGGAAAGCCGAAAAAGCGTCGAATTTAAAAATCGCATTGCCAACATAGATTATGTGCTTACCGGTAGCGAGCTGATAGCGTTGTTGTTAGAATCGCACGAAATCAAAACTTTAAAACCCTTATTCAACCGCGCTCAGCGACGTACCGGCTATAGCTACGGCATCTTCGAACGCAAAACCCGCGCCGGCTACCTGACTTTTTTTGTGGACAAACTTGCCAATCAAACCAAAACTCCCGTCAAGGTGGCTTCTAATGCTATAGGTGCTCGGGCTATGTTACAGCAAATAGCCAAAAAATATGGCCTTTGTATGAAGCTATGTGGGCTGTATGAAAGCAAAGGGGCTTGTTTCGACCACCATGTCGGCCTGTGCCAAGGGGCTTGCATAGAAGCCGAAGCACCTGAAACCTATAACCTGAAAACTAAGGCTGCTTTGCAAGAATTGAGCGACTACCACGCACGAACCTTCTGCATTCTGACGCAAGGCCGAAACCACCAAGAGCACGCGGTGGTCTGTGTAGAAAAAGGCAAATATTTGGGTTTTGGCTATGTGGACAAAGAACAGGCCATTCATTCGTTCGAGGAAGCCAAACAACACATCACCCTTTATCAAGATAATAAAGACGTGCAGAAAATTATTTTTGGTTGGTTGAAAAGAGAAAAAAGCAAAGTAATTTATTCTGATTGAAAACTTCCTAATTTTGTACAAATCATCTGATCGTTCTATAATTTACTCCTTGATTTGGCCTTGAAACTTTTCAAACTCGAAACTTTTACCCAACTACTAACCAAATATGTGGAAGCACGCTTGGAAGTAGTAAAGCTTGATATAGTAGCTCGGGTTACCGCTTTAGTAATTTTACTTTTTGAAATCATCGTGGCCATTTCATTATTGAGCAGTTTCTTTATATTCATCAACTTGGGGATTGCTTTTTGGCTTAACCAATGGTTGGGAAGCGCTTATGCAGGTTTTTTGTGGGTAGCTACAGGGCAACTGATCATATGGGGCAGTATTTTGCTCAATCGTAAATTGATAGCGAGGCAGTTTGAAAAAATTACGGTAAAAATGGTCTTTCAAGTAGTTCAAGAAGAGGATGTAGCCAACAACGACGAGGATGATCAAGAAAACAAAGCCAACCAAGATGAGCCAAAAAAAGAAGACTAAAGCACAAGCCAAAACCTCGCAAAATGATGTGTTTGCAGCCAAACGGCAAGAACTGACCGAACAAGCGCAGCAATATGAACGAGCTTTGAAACAACAAGTCAAATCTATTGTTCCTACCTTGGCAGTATTAGGAGTCAGTGCTTTGGCGTATGGACTTCTCTACCGGTATGTAAGCCGTAAGGAAATACTCGATGAAACGACTACCGGCTCAACTACCGAAAACAAACCTGCTGAGGCTGTTGCCGAAACAAAACCTACAATGTCGTGGAGTCAACAACTCCAATGGATGGCAGCAAAGTTCCTGACCGATGTAGCCAAAGATTTTATCCGAGAACTAATGCAAGGAGCTTCTAAACGAGAGGATGAAGACCATGAACGTTCTTGAACTCATAAAAACACGCAAAGATTCAGGCAAAAAAACATTGGCTTTACTCATCGACCCGGATAAGTATCGAGAAGAAGATTTTTTGCAACTGAAAAACCTTGCTTGCTTCGAAGCGGTCGATATTTTGTTGGTGGGCGGTAGCCTGATTGTCGGGGCATACTTTTCACAGACCGTGCAAAGTTTGAAGCTACATTGCCCTGGATTGCCTTTGGTAATTTTTCCGGGCAGCAATATGCACTTAGATGCTTCAGCAGATGGAATCTTGTTCTTATCGCTTATTTCAGGAAGAAATCCAGATTTGCTCATCGGGCAACACGTAGTGGTAGCGCCTATTCTCAAAAAAAGTCAATTAGAGATTTTACCCACCGGCTATATGCTTATCGAGGGCGGAAAGCAAACCACTGTTTCCTATATTAGCAACACCACGCCTATTCCTGCCGATAAACCTGAAATAGCAGCCTGCACAGCTATGGCAGGCGAAATGTTGGGCTTACAAATGATATATGCCGATGCTGGCAGTGGGGCGCAGGTTCCTATCACTTCCAAGATGGTGCAATTTATCCGCAGGGCTATCCAAGTACCTTTGTGGATAGGAGGGGGAATCCGTACCCCACAAAAAGCACTTGAACTTTACAAAGCTGGCGCTGATGTTTTGGTTTTAGGCAATATCGGAGAGGAAAATCGAGTAACGTTAGAGGCCATATTAGCGCAAAAAAAAAAGCTGGTTGAATAAATTTGGCTCGAAAGTATATCTTCAATCAAGATAATGCCTACGATTAGGGCGTTTTTGTTTCTGTGGAAAGGTAAATCCGTTGTTATACTCGAAGATCAAAAAGAAGGCTACCAAAGTAGTTTTGTTGCGAATATTGCACTTTGCATAGATGTTTTTTTTATGGTACTCTACGGTATTCTCCGAGATACCCATCTTAGCACAGATTTCCTTGGTTGACAGACCTTTAGTTAATAAACGGACGATTTCAAGCTCTTTTTTGGTGAGCTTGGTGAAATCAGGCATTTGTTCGTTGGGAGCTAAATATTGAGATAAAGTTGCCATACGCACTGCAATTAAGGTAAATAAACAATCATGCAGGTGTAATATTAGAGACTAATCCTCACATAAAAAATGGTAAATGATCGAGCGTAGCGTTTTGAGTGATGAATGCTGAAAAATAATGATCGGGCGTATAGAATGTACTGAAATAATTTCAGCCTGCTATTCTAAAAAAAGTAACCCAATAAGTATGTTTTTAGATTTGCGCTTGCTGGCGCTCGGCATATTGAAGTATGACTGGCTCTGCCTGAACTTTGCGCATATCTGCCTGGCGAAAAACAGCCCCTCGAACATCAGTGCTACGCAAGTCGGCCAGTTGCAAGTTGGCTTGCTGAAAGTTGGCTTGCTCTAGCCGGGCACTACGCAACAAAGCCCCCCGCAAATCGGCTTTATGAAACAAGGTATGCGACAAATTGGCTTCTGTGAGGTTTACTTGCTCCATTTGGGCAAACGACAAGTCGGCATACATCAAATTGGCGTAAGCCAGATCGGCTCCCATAAAATTGCAATAAAAGAGCTTTTTGCTGTGCAAATCGACCCCGCGCATCTTGGTTTGGGCAAAGTTGGCTTTGTCTAAAATACTGTCTTCTAAATAAGCCGTTTGCAGGTTGGTTCGGCTCAAATTGGCATTGAACAAATCGGCACGCACAAAAATAGTTTGATGCAAGGTAGCCTCTTGCAAATTGGCTTGGTTGAGGTTGGTTTCGCTCAGGTTGGCGTGGCTCAAATCGGCTTGCCCCAAGTCGGCCTCGATGAGGTTGGATTTATAAAAGTTGGTAAATTGGCAATTGGCACTGTTCAATTGGGCACGCGCCAAGTTACACTGGCTGAGTATTTGGTATTGTAAGTTGAGAAAATCAAAAGACTCTAACCGTAAGAAATAGGCAAACTTCTCCTTCAATTCTTCGTCTTCAGGAATTAAATTACGCCCATCGTTGGCATACGACAACAGCGTCCAGTAAGTATAAAACGCCCGCTTTGCCACCTCAAGCAGCGGCTCATCTACTTCTATTTCGGCGGTAGTAAAAAAGAATGAGTGCCGCAACAAATCCCCAAAGTAAGGATACAATTCTTCCAAAAATTGTTTTTTAACTGCCAAATTTTCTTGTTGCAGCAGTTGTATCAACTGGGCATAGTCGGCGCGGGTATATCGTTGCTTGACAAAATAGATAAAAAGCCACGAAAAAATAGTATCGACTGAGGCAGAACTTTTGCTGACTGTTTGGAGGATTTTGTAGCGAAAACCTTGGTAAGAGTCTGCAATTTCCATAGTGGGCGATTTATATTTGTACAAAATTAGCCAAATTGTCTGAAATTCACCTATTGTTCGCCTCAGCCCTTTGGGAAACCGTCGGCTTGTATGCCCTCATTTTTGTAGCCAGCATCATTACCGGCTTTATCAATACGCTTGCCGGAAGCGGTAGCCTCATTATGCTTCCTTTGCTGATGGGAATGGGCTTGTCGGCTCCGGTGGCCAATGGCACCAATCGTGTAGCAATTTTGGTACAATGCTTGGTAGGCGTGCGCACTTTCTTGCGTCGGCAGTCGATTCAGTTAGGAGAAAGTTGGTGGACTATTGGTGTGGCCACCGTCGGGGCAGTCGTCGGGGCTTGGGCTGCTACCCAACTTAGTCCGGCTTTTTTAGAGCAATTTATTAGCTATTTGCTGGGGCTGATGCTGGTGCTTATCCTTGTAAAGCCCGAAAAATGGGTAAAATCCCAACCCAATGCGCCTACCTACGACAAGCACTGGGGTTCGTTGCTTGCCTCATTGGCCGTAGGTTTTTATGGGGGATTCATTCAAGGCGGTGTCGGTATTTTTTTGATGATAGCCTTGGTCAATCTGACCAACTATACGGTTCAAAGAGCCAATGCCGTCAAACTCACCATCACGGCAGTGTATGCTTTGCCTGTTTTGTTAGTCTATGTTTATTTCAACCAAGTCGATTGGTATTGGGGTTGCATCAGCGCCATAGGGCAAAGTGTTGGTGCCTATATCGGCGCAAGGTTTGCCGTCGAACATCCGCAGGCCAATATCTGGACCTACAGGCTGCTGATTTTGCTTTTGGTCGTATTGCTGCTACGCGATTTTGCTCCTTTGTTCTACAAACTATTCACTATCGTGTAATTTTTCTGAAGAGGTGGGGTACTCTGAAACAAGACAAAAATTTTAGCACGATGAAAACCCTATTTTTTACAACTCTTTTAGCTTTTTGTATTGGCCATCACTTCTTATGGGCGCAAGCTTACAGCTTAGAAAACCTGGAGGTAAATTACAGACCTGATAAGCAACAAGAAAATCATTTTACGTATCAAAAACTGAGGCTTTATCCTATTCTGGCGAAAACCGAATTTTTAGCCCAACAAGTGCCCATTGGCCATTACACATCGCTGAAAGATGCCTTGTTAGCCAAGTCGATCGTGATCAGCGAATCAGAAAATAGACAGCTACACCAACCTGATTTTCTGAATATCAACGAAGTAGAGTTAGAAGAAGAAGAAATTCAGACCAATGACTCGGTGCGGCGGGGCAGACGGCAACGAACCAATAACCTGCAACAGAACCGAAATAATCAAGCAATACAAAGAACCGTGAACAATCAATCGTCTTCGGCGCAAGTCAATCAGTTGCTCATCGAAAACTTGTCGGGCGATACCGTGTATGTAATGGCCGGCGAAATAGTACAAGGCGGCAAGCAAGACAGGGTCATAGCGCAAGATATGCTTATCCCGCCAAGGAGCGGCCAATTGCCTTTGCCGGTTTTTTGTGTCGAAAAGGGTAGATGGACTTATGGCGATAATGCCAATTTTGAACAATATTATGGATTTTCAAGTGTCAAATTGCGTAGCAAAGTATCGGTCGATCGTGATCAAGGGGCTGTGTGGGGCGAAGTGGCACGGGCAAATGCCAACAATAAAGTTTCGACCGCTACTGGAGCCTATACAGCACAACTGAGTTCAAAAAATGTGCAAGAGCAAATGGAAGCTTATACCCAATTTTTTAAAGACAAATTAGCTGAAATGCCCAATGTCATCGGAGTCATTGTTGTTTCGGGCGATAAGGTGGTTGGGTGCGATATGTTTGCCAGTCCTGTTTTGTTTAAAAACCAGTTTGACGAATTGCTGACTTCTTATGCCTACGAAGCCATTACCGATGGACAAGAAGTAAACATCCAACCCGACGCGGTAGAAACCTACGTTCAAAATTTACTGGCTGATGAAGCCAAGCAGGAAAAATTTTTGCAAAACAAAGGGAATGTATTTAAAGATGGAAACCGAAAATTACGGATTTCAAGCTATTAGCAATCAAGTCGTCAGGGCATAAAAAAGGCGGGAAAATTTCCCGCCTTTTATTTTGAAAACCGATGTAGGGCTTGCTTATTTCTTTGATTGTTGGGCAATCAAATTCAAGGCCGAACCGGCTTTAAACCATTCAATTTGTTGGGCATTGTAAGTATGCTTTACACTGATTTCTTCGCGGCTGCCGTCGGCGTGGTTTAGCACCAATGTGAGCGGTTTGCCTTCTTGGAACGTAGTCAAGCCTACAATATCCAAGGTATCGTCTTCGCGGATTTTATCATAATCGCTGGGGTTGGCAAAAGTAAGCGCCAACATTCCCTGCTTTTTGAGGTTGGTTTCGTGGATACGAGCAAATGATTTTACCAAGATAGCCCTTACACCTAAATGGCGGGGTTCCATCGCAGCGTGCTCTCTCGATGAGCCTTCGCCATAGTTTTGGTCGCCAACCACTATCGAGCCAACACCTGCTGCTTTATAAGCACGTTGTACTTTAGGCACTTCATCGTATTGCCCATTGAGCACATTCTTCACTTTGTTGGTGGCTTCATTGAAGAAATTGACAGCCCCAATCAGCAAATTGTTTGAAATATTGTCTAAGTGTCCACGATACTTCAACCAAGGCCCAGCCATCGAAATATGATCGGTTGTACACTTGCCTTTGGCTTTGATCAGCAGTTTCAGTCCCTTTAGGTCGGTGCCTTCCCAAGCCTTGAAAGCATCTAATTTTTGCAAACGATCCGAAGTAGGACTAATGGCTACTTGTACTTGGCTGCCATCTTGGGCAGGTGCTTGGTAACCGGCATCTTCCACCGCATAGCCTTTTGCAGGAGCCTCTAAGCCTTTAGGTTCGTCTAACATTACTTCTTCGCCATTTTCATTGACCAATTTATCTTTCAAAGGATTGAAAGTCAAATCGCCGGCAATCGCGAAAGCAGTTACAATTTCGGGCGAAGCTACAAAAGCACGGGTAGCCGAAAGGCCGTCGTTGCGTTTGGCAAAATTGCGATTGAATGAAGTAATAATAGAGTTGGCGCGGTTCGGGTCATCGATATGGCGCGCCCACTGGCCAATACAAGGCCCGCAAGCATTGGCCAATACCACGCCGCCCATTTTTTCGAAAGTGCCTAAAATGCCATCTCGTTCCGCTGTAAAGCGAACCAATTCAGAACCAGGCGTGATGGTAAATTCGGCTTTGGCTTTCAGTTTTTTGGTTACAGCTTGCTCGGCAATAGAGGCGGCGCGGGTAAGGTCTTCGTAAGAGGAATTGGTGCAAGAACCAATCAAACCTACTTCTAACTTTACAGGGTAGCCATTTTCTTTCACCGCTTGCGCGAATTTAGAGATAGGCCAAGCCAAGTCGGGGGTAAATGGCCCGTTGACGTGTGGCTCCAGCTCCGACAAGTTGATTTCAATCAGTTGGTCATAATAAGGAGCCGGATTTTGATATACTTCTTCGTCGGCGCGTAGGTGGGCCGTATATTGGTCGGCCAAATCAGCCACATCTTTGCGGTTGGTATCTACCAAATAATCACGCATTTTGGGGCCGTAGGCAAACAACGAAGTCGTAGCGCCAATTTCAGCACCCATATTACAAATTGTTCCTTTTCCGGTACAAGAAATTGAGTCAGCGCCTTCGCCAAAATATTCGACAATGGCATCGGTACCACCTGATACAGTAAGAATACCGGCTACTTTTAAAATAACGTCTTTTGCCGATGCCCAGCCGCTCAGTTTGCCTGTCAGCTTCACGCCGATTAGTTTAGGAAATTTCAATTCCCAAGCCATACCGGCCATCACATCTACTGCATCGGCTCCTCCTACCCCAATGGCAATCATTCCTAAGCCTCCGGCATTGGGGGTGTGCGAGTCGGTACCGATCATCATTCCGCCCGGGAAGGCATAATTTTCCAATACTACTTGGTGGATAATCCCAGCGCCGGGTTTCCAAAAGCCAATGCCATATTTGTTTGAAACAGAAGCCAAAAACTCATATACTTCTTTGTTTTGCGAGTTGGCTGTGTCTAAGTCTTGCTTAGCGCCAATTTTGGCTTGGATGAGGTGGTCGCAGTGTACCGTGCTGGGAACGGCTACTTTGGGGATACCCGCCGACATAAATTGCAACAGCGCCATTTGAGCGGTGGCATCTTGCATTGCCACGCGGTCAGGGGCAAAGTCCACATAATCTTTTCCTCTTTCGAAAGCCTTGGTAGGGATGCCTTCGTAAAGGTGTCCGTACAAAATTTTCTCAGCTAAGGTCAGCGGGCGGCCTACTGCTTTGCGGGCTGCCTCTATACGCTCGCCCATACGAGCATATACTGTCTTTATCATTTCAATGTCAAAAGTCATACTACTTGTTAATTTTATTAGGGTTATTCAAAATCCGAAATGTGAACAAAAATACAAAATCTTCCACAGACTAATAAGCTGTAGCGAATATTCGCTCACCAATGAATCACTGGTTTTTGGTGCAAGGCCAAATAGGCATTGGCTTGGCTAAAATGTTTGCATCCGTTGAAACCCCGAGCCAAGGGCGACGGGTGTGGCGCTTCGAGCACACAATGCTTGTCGCGGTCGATAAATTTTCCTTTTTCTTGCGCATACTTGCCCCAAAGCATAAAAACCACATTTTCTTTTTCTTCGGCCAGCCGGTGGATAACCGCATCGGTAAACTCTTCCCAACCTTTGCGCTGGTGCGAACCTGCTTGGTCGGCGCGTACCGTCAGGGTGGCATTGAGCAGCAAAACACCTTGCGCAGCCCACCGCTCTAAATTGCCCGACTTGGGAATATCTATGCCCAAATCTTCTTTAATTTCTTTGAAAATATTGCGCAGCGACGGCGGAATAGCCACACCTTCGTTTACCGAAAAGGAAAGCCCGTGAGCTTGGCCGGCTCCGTGGTAAGGATCTTGACCCAAAATGACAACCGAAGCTTGGTCGAAAGGGCAATGCTCAAAGGCATTGAAGATTTTATTGCCAGCAGGGTAAACCGTATATTTTTGGTATTCTTCTTTGACAAATGCCACCAATTGTTGAAAATAAGGCTTTTCGAACTCGTCGGCCAATTTTGTTTTCCAAGAAGCTTCTATTTTGACATCCATACACTATACTTTTGAAGTGGGTGAATCATTTTGAAACGTGTTAAGTCCTAAAGAGAGCATTGCAGGAATAAAATGTGTAAGCAACCGGAGCGCATCATTTTCTTTTTGTCTCATAAGCAATTTGTCTGCTTCCTTATGGTCGTCGTAGCCCATTAGGTGCAAAACTCCGTGAATCATAACACGCGCTAATTCAACAGAAAAATCGGTCTGAAATGTTTGGGCATTTTCCGAAACCCGCTCAACACTGATATAAATATCGCCTTGTACGGTGTGGGGTTTTTCGGCTTGGTCGAAGGTAATAATATCGGTGTAGGTATTGTGTTGGAGGTAGGTTTTGTTGATGTGCAACAAATAAGCATCGCTACAAAAAATATAATTGAGTGCGCCCAGTTTTTTACCTTCCTGCTTTACCACCAATTTAATCCATTGGCGATACTGTAGTTTATTTTTGAGTTTGAACGTGGAATCTTCAGCAAAAAAATTTATCACAGCGGTAGCAGTAAAAAGTGAGGGGCTACATATAGAAAACCAATTCTACGGCTGCACCATTCTTGTGGAAATGCACTTCGTCGCTGAGGTGTTTCATTAGAAATATACCCCTGCCACCTGTTTTTTCTAAATTTTCGGGGGCAGTGGGGTCGTCTAAGTGTTTGAAATCGAATCCCTTGCCTTCGTCTTCAATCAGGAAACTGATATTTTTCTCGTTGACAGTAAGCGATAAATACACATTTTTGCTTTTGTCTTCGTGGTTGCCGTGTTTGATGGCATTGTTGACCGATTCGGTAACGGCAATCATAATATTGCCGTAGATGTCATCATCGATATGGTGTTTTTCTTTCGCATTGTCGATAAAACTTTCTACAATCCTAAGATTGTCCATCAAAGAAGGTACTTCGATTTTGAATGTTTTCATAGACTTTATTTATCAATTTTTTCAAAGTATTCGTCCACTTCTTTCTTAAAATAAGGAGACAATTGAGGAGGTACGGTTTTCAACAATTCTATTTGTTTTTGTTTTTGGTCAAAAAGTTGTTTCAGGTTCGGTGGCACAATTTTCGTTTTGGTCTTGGCGGTTTCTCCTTTGCGTTCTTCGTCTTCATCTTGTTCTTTCAAGGCTTTTTCAGATTCGAGCAATCGGGTCTGAATTTCTTTTTGACGCTTGATGGTGTTCTCGTTTAGATTTTTGTTCACCAAATCTTTTTCCGTTTCTTCCATCATTTTTTTCAATTCTTGCAATTGCTTGGTGAGTTGTTCTTTTCCTTCTTTGCTGTTGCCGGCTTTTTCTTCCATTTCACGCAAGGCCCTGCGAATACGCTCTTGTTCAGCTGCCAATTTAGCTAATTCTTCGGAAAGTTGTCTGCCTGTTTTTTGACTATTTTTCAGTTCCTGAATTTTCTGATTCAATTGGTCTTGCAACTGGCTAATGCTGGTGCCTTTATTTTTTTTGTTTTTGCTGTTTTGGTTGCTGGGCATCGCCATAGCATTGGCCATAGCGTCTTGCATTTGTTGTAAAATATCGTTGAGCAGCAAGGCCAAATTGTTCATAGAGGTCATCGCAAATTGTTGTTTGCCGGTTGCCACATTTACTTTCCGCTCTTTGATATTGGCCGCACTTTCACGCATATAGTCTTTCATTTGTTTGAGTTCGCGTGTAACAAACGACTCAATTTGGAACATTCGTTTCGAAAGGGCATACAGGCTGTCTTCTATGATTTGAGCATCGTTTTGTAATTTGAGCTGTTCTTGCGCCAGCTCTTTGTAACGAGGGTCAGAAGTGTTTACTGCTTTGAAGTCCTTCATCAGGCGTTCTTGGTCAAACGAGAGTGTTACTAAGTTCTCCAGAATAGCCCGCAAATCGTCCATATTTTCTTGCATTTGCTCCATTTCCATATCTTGCTGCATTTGCTCCATTTGCTCGGCCAATTCCTTCATTTTTTGGGCAGCTTTCTTTTGCGATTGTTGCGCTTGCTTGTTTTTATTTTCTTGTAGTTGTTGTTTGCTGTTTTGTTGCTCTTGCTTGATGTCTTGTTCTTGTTTGGCTGGGTCTTCCATCTGGTGAGGTTTTTCCAGCTGCTCGTTCATATCTTGCAATTCATCTATTTCTTTCTGCAATTCATCAAATTCTTGGTTGAGCGATTCTTGTTCTTGCAGCATTTCATCTTTGCCCATTTCCTTATTTTCATTCTTTTCGGCCAGTTCTTCCTGTTTTTCGGCCAGTTCGCTTAGGTCTTTTTGCACTTGGTCAAGCTTCTGGTCAAATTGCATTTGTTTGAACATCTCCAAAGCGCGCTCAAGTTCTTTTTCTAAGCTATTTTCCTGACGTTCAATGCGTTGCAACATATTGATAATGTCGTCGCTGTTGCGATTTTGCTCCAACATTTTTTGGAGTTCTTGATACAATTTCTTGGTTTCTTCGTCCAATAGCTCGTCCATATGCTTTTGGAGCTTATCCATTTTTTGTTGGATTTCGGGATTAGGCTCTGCGAAGCGTTCTTGCTTTTCGCGCAGTTGTTCGTTTAGTTCTTGTAGTTCTTGTATTTCTTGGTTCAATTCTTCGCGTTCTTTGATAAGCTCTTCAAGCATTTTTTTGTCCTGATAGTCCACACTTTGCTTGGTGCGAAGCTTTTGCTCCATATTATCAATCTTGTTTTGAATTTGTTTCGATTTGCTCGACGAACTTTTGATGTCATCTTCGGCTTTTTTGGCAGTCTCGTCTATGTCTTTGGCCAAGTCTTGTTTGTTGGGCACTTTGAACTCTTGCACGGTTGTTTTGGCGCTTTTAGCTCCGTTTACGCCGTCGTTGTCCCATACTTGCACAAAGTAAAACAGCCTATCGCTGGGTTTGAGGTTGAGCTTGTCTAATTCAAGTTGGTAGTAAAAGTTTTGAATGGTTTGGCTACCTACCAAAGGCAGGTTGATGGCTTGCCAAGCATTATTTTTTCCCTCTCCTTCGATGCGATAAAACAACTTGAGTTGGCTCAAGCCATAATCATCAGACACATTGCCGCCCAAGCTTAGTAAATTGAAGGTTTGCTCGTCGCGAAAAGCCTGCATCGTAATCGTAGGAAACTGATCGGGTATTACTTGGATAAAGAAGTTGATTTCGTCTTTGTTTTCGGCATATTTATTTTTAAGCCTGATTTGATAATTGGCCGATTGGCGCGCTGTTTTTTGAAGTTCAAACAAACGGCTTTGCTTCGCAACAGCTTCGGTTTCTTCTTTTTCATTGAAAATAAGCCATACTTTGTCAGACTCGTTGGTGTTGAACCGCCAAGTAATTTGTGTGCCTTCGGGCACAATCAGGTTGCCTACGTTGTTCCAAGTTTCGTTGGTTTTGCCCAAATAAGCCGGATAAACCAATTGCGCATCGAAGGAAAGCAGCATTGGGCGCTCTACCAAGGCAATTTGGTAATCGGTAGATTGAAATCCGGCAGCTTCGAAGTGAAAATCAGTCGATTTTTGTAGTTTATTGAAAGTATAAGCAAAGGTTTGGGTATCTTTCTTTTCCATTTTGTAGCGCCTGCCGCCTGCCCACAAATACACATCCAAAGGCAGACTTTTGCCTTCCATTTTTAATGAAACGTGAAAATCCTCGTTTTTGAAAGCTTGTAAGTTTTTGGTCTGTAGCTGAAAGCTGAAAGGCGCACTGGGTGTAGGTGTTTTGCGGTTGAAGTAAATGATGCGGGCGGTGGTTTCTGTAAAAAATTGTGGGGCAATCAATAGCAAAATCAATATCAAGGCCGCAGGGGGAATGGCATAGCGTAAATACCTGCGATTTTCGGCATACTGAACAGCATCTTGAAACCGAACCAGCATCAACGACTGCGAGCGCTGCGCGATGCTGGCCTGAACCAATGCGTTTTCTTGGGTAGATAACTTTTGTAATTGTATGGTATTGAGAAGCTTGTCTTCAACTTCCGGAAAATAGTTGCCAATTTGGCGGGCAGCCTCTTCATCGCTCAATTGTCTGCGAATTTTGAGCAAAGCACCTGCCGGAATCAAAATCCAATAAATAACCGAACCTGCCAACAACCCCAAAAAAGAAAAAAACAAAAAACCCCGCAGCCACGAAGGAAACCGGGCAAAAAACTCTAAGGTATTGAATAGCAAATAGGTGCTTAAAACTAAGCCAACAGCAATCAAACTCCCTTTCAGGATTTGATTGATATAAAACTTCTGCTTGTATTGGCGGAGGCTTGCCATTAACAGATGGAGGGGAGAGGAACCGTGCATAGTTTTATGATGATTATGACAGACAATTTAATTATTTCTATCGAATTTTTGGCTAATTGTTACAGAATCACAACAAAAACAAACGCTTTGTTGATTTTTAAGTTTTATTTCTCGGCAAAGTATAGCCGCAACGAAAAGCTACCATATACATTGACAGGCATCGAGGGGTTGAAATAAGCCGGTGGTTGCCCATTGATACTACGGACATTAAAAGCCATTTGCGAGCTATACGCCTCGTTCATCACATTGTCAACCCCCAATTGCAAATGGCTTGCCCAGCGCGAACTCCACCGCCAAAAATAGCCTATCTTCCAGTTTAGCAAAGGGTAGGCATCATTGAAAGCCGAATTATCGTCGGCTACCGGCATCCTGTCAAAGTAGAAGAAAGTCAGATTAGTATAAAGCCCCTTTCTGGCAAACAGGTCAAGTCCGGCAGTGATTATCCAAGGCATAATACCCGTAAGCCACCTGCCGCTGTTATCGGTCAAAAGCTGGTTTTGCGCATCCAGCACACGGTAGCTATTGAACCGTGCTTCGGTGTAGCTAAGGTTAGAAAACAGGCGGACAGAGCGCAGGAAATGATTTTCGCGAAAGTTTTGTAAGTAATTGATTGCCAACTCAATGCCATTGCGGGTGGTGCTGCCCGAGTTGTTGAAAAAAGTAATATTTTGTGCCGAAGTCTGCGGAATCAGCTCGTTGGTAATCGGAAAATGAAACACATTGCACTCATATTGCAGGCTGGCTTTGTTTAATTGCACCCCTCCCTTGATGTTCAACTCATAGTTGGTGCCTGTTTCAGGTTCTACTAATAGGTTGATTGTGCCGTCAGAAGCGGTGATTTCGCCGGTAGCAGGTGGCGAAAATCCTTGGCTAATGCTGAAATGGAAGTTGAGCGCGGGTTTCCAGAGATAAGAAAAAGCCACCCGAGGCATCCACTGAGGCACAAAATCTTTTTTGCCGGTTTGGGCGGTATTGGTATAGTTGCGCAGGTTATATACCACTTTGTTGTAACTCAGGCCAACCGTCAAAACGAGCTTGGGAAGCAACACCGTTTCCGATTGATAGAAAACCGTGTAAACTTGGTTGTTGAAGTCGGCTTGCGCCAAGAGATTGCCCTCAGTGCCAAAAATATTCTGGTATCTCGAACTGCGTTGCAACGACTGGATAAATTCAGCACCCACAATCCATTTGGTTTTCAGAAAGCGCATCGTAGGCTCTATTACAAATTTTGTCCTTCCACCATAACTTTGGTAAAGATTACGCAAATAAGCGGCTAAAAGGGGGTTGTCTTGGTCGTAAAAAAAAACGAAAGCTGTGCTGGTATTCGACAGCCAAGGACGGATTTCGTAGGTATGCGACAGTCCCATCCTTGTCCAAATTTGATTGCGGCGGGTTTTTTGAAGCAGGTTGAGGTTATTGGCTTGCTGTGGATTTTCGCTCACTTCGATCTCGTTGAGCGCCCCGGGCACTTGTGCAAATTGGGAGGTACGGCTGAGCAAGAAAGTAAATTGTTGTTTGGACGAGGGAGCATATTGAATAACACCCGTAAAAAAATTCCTGGTGTCTTTGTTCCAGTTCCGGTATCCGTCGGTATGTTGATAACCATAATTAAGGGTTATGTTGACTTTGTCGTTGGCATAGTGAAACTGGGTGGCATTGCGCCAAAGGCCAAAAGAACCAACCAAGGTTTGATTTTCGAAGCTATTTTCCCGATATGGGGCTTTCCTTACCTGAAAATTAAGCACACCCCCCAATCCTACGCCATAAATACTTGAAGCAGACCCTTTGATGATTTCGGCACGTCCCAA
>DMHB01000063.1 GCA_003449595.1 Microscillaceae bacterium
TAAAAGTTTTATTCTGCATAAATTATTATTAAAGATGAAACCATATCCCAATAAACGTTTTTTTTGGAAAAATTATGCAACATTTGCAGAAATTGAAAGCCTGCTCAATTAAAATTCAATCTAATTATTCAAGTTTCAAAAAAATTTGGGGCGTTATGAGGAAAAACACAAAGTTTCGTGTGTGGTTATTTACCTTGATTGGGCTTGCCTTGTTGCTGGTTTTTTTTGTGCTGAAAACTTTGCGTGATGCCGGTTATTTCAAAACTATACTGCCGCACTTTGCCGGAAAAACTATCCCCTTGAAAGCCCAAGCGGGCACCGAAGACCTAACCATCGCCCAAGCATTGGGCATTGCCCTCATTTCTTGCGACGATAGAAAAGCCAAAATAAAGCAGCCTAACGCAACCAATCTCCCTGAGGGCAATATTTATTCCCTTGACCTCAAAACCGCAAGCGCCTTGCCTAAGCCCTTGGTGTTGGTTCGCCCGCAAGCGCCCCCTTTTCATCCACACGGCATCTCATTGGTTCAAAACAAAGAGGGCGCTTATTTTCTCTGGGTTATCAACCATACCGAAACCCCTGAAAAAGGCAAAGAACACCGCATTGAGCTGTATGCTTGGGACAAGGCCGACTCACTCAAGTTGATGAAAACCTATACCGACCCTGCTTGGCTTCGCAGCCCCAACGACATCGTTGGCCTAGATGAGCAACGGTTCTACTTTACCAATGACCACGGCTATACAACCCGTTTTTGGCGTTCGATGGAAGATTATTTACAATTAGCCGTTTCCGATGTGATTTATTTTGATGGGCAACGCTACACAAAGGCGTTGTCTGGTTTGGCCTACCCCAATGGCATCAACATCAGCACCGACCAACAAACGGTGTTTGTAGCCCTTACTACCCCAAGAAAAGTATTGGTTTGCCAACGACAATCTCCATCGGGGCAATTGGTCGTTCAAGAAGAGATTTTTGTAGATACCGGTGTCGATAACATTGAAATAGATCCCGAAGGCAACCTATGGGTGGGGTGTCATCCTAAATTATTAGCTTTTATGGCACACGCCCAAAGCACAGCCCAGCGCAAGTTGTCGCCTTCACAGGTCATCAAAATCTATAAAAATAAGGCCGGGAGTTATACCTTTGAAGAAGTTTTCCTGAATGATGGTGCTTCTCTTTCCGGGTCAAGTGTTGGAGCCGTTTACCGGAAAAAGCTACTTATCGGGAGTGTTTTTGAAGATTTGTTATTGGGTGAAATGCAATAACCCGGGTCGTCAATTGGCTTGATGCCACTCTACAAATCGTTCTGAAATCACCACAGCCATTTTATCGTAATTTTCCCAAGTATCTCCCACATAATAGTAGTTGGGCAGATCTTTGGCCAAAGTTTGTTGGTAATCCTCTAAATATTTGCCCGAGGCATAATAATATTGAGCAAACTCATTGCCCTCTTCGTTGAGTAACTCTTCGCCCAAATAACCATCCCATATTTCGCTTAGCAAAGCACAAGAAGTTTCCCGGCGTAAAAAACGCAAGATTTGAGTACCGGCTTCATCTTCAAAATCATCGCTATATAACTGCTCCTGAATAATCCACCCAATAAAAATACCAATGTGGACATACGCTTGTTCAATGGGCAAGTCGGCAGGGAATTGCCCTAAGAAATGATTTTGCGCTTTGTCGTAAACAATCATCACTACATTTTTGCTTGATTTGGGATGAGAAACTAAAACCATACTTGTATTCATTGAGCCTTGGCCAAGACTTTTATAAAAGGCTGAACAAAATTGTTCCTAAGTTAACTACGTGCTTATTGAAATACAAAGACAAATGAAAAAAGTTTAAAATTCTTTATGCTTTAAAACCCCTCTAACCCTAATCCGAAAAGAGCAAAATCATATTTTACCGGGTCAATGGGGTCTAACAGACGCAGGTTTTCGGTTAGTTCAAGAGCAGTCAGCCAGTTGTCGTTGGGGCGGCTAATCAGCCCTAATTTTCGAGCTACCCTACTGACGTGTACATCGCAAGGACACACCAGCTGCGCAGGCCGAATCGCCTTCCATAAGCCAAAATCAACGCCTTGTGCATCTTGGCGAACCATCCACCGCAAAAACATATTGAGTCTTTTGCAAGCCGATTGCCGCAATGGGGTGGCCACGTGTTTGCGTGTGCGCAATGGGGCTTCCGGAAGACTGAAAAAAACCTGATGAAATCCGACGAGTGCTTCCCGCACATCGGGCTGGTGGCTACCGAAGCTGTCGGGCAGGAATGCCGCTTCCAGAGAGAGATGATTTTGGTAAAACTGCCTAAAAAAATGAATGAAATACAAAGCATCCGTTGCATTGAAGGTGCGGTGTTTGAATGCCAAAAAAGGCTTTAAATCTTGTGCGGTATGCTGGCAAATAAATTGGTAAGGGCTGTGATCCATCCAAGCCAACAAACGCTCACAGCTCCGAATAATACTTACTCGGTTGCCCCAAGCCAACACAGCCGCCCAAAATCCTGCAATTTCAATGTCTTGTAATTTGCTAAACCGATGTGGAATACTGATGGGGTCGTGGGCTATAAAGTTTGGGCGGTTATACTGGGCTGTTTTGGCCTCTAACAATGCTTTCAAGGCATCCAAATCAGGCATAAAGCTCTACAGTTTGTAGCTGATTTCTACTCCAAAACGCTTGGATTTATCTCCGGCAGGGTAAATCGAGTAAAATGCTGTTTCCGAAATTTTGATAATTACCTTTTCATTGTTGCCCGTGGACGGAAGTCTGGCAATGACTTCAACTGTGATGCTTCTGCCCGTGCTGGGGTTATACACCCGAATATTGGTGCCAATAGGGGCAGTTTTGTGCATAGCCACCAACTTATTAGAATTTTCTTGAATAATCTCGGCATAGCCACGCTCTTCGATGGTTTTCTGAGCCATCGCTTGCTGATGCCCGGCATACACACAAAAAAATAATAAGCCAACCCAAAGTCGGCAAAAACATACCTGAAAAAAACGCATAAAATGAATCAAGGATTAGGGTTTCAACTCTTTAGGGTCGATACGAAGTACCGCTTCTTTTCTACTGAAGTAAATCAACCAAACACCTGCCATTTGGCTCTCTTCTTGAAACGGCTGCGAAAATAAGAAATTTTCGTGGCTCAATACTTGAATGTTTTCTTGCAACGACTGGTTTTGCGCTTGTGCATACAGGTAGGCTTGTAGCACTTCTCTGGGCTTACCGGTTAGTTGTGTCGAATCTTTCCAAAAAACTTGCTTGATTTCAACCGCGTAGGCTTTGCTGAGCGAATCTTGTACCTTTTGCAAACGACCTTGCTGCTTCAAATAAGCTTTTTGCAATTGAACACTCATCAGCTTGCCTTTGTCGAGCATCCAGCTGGAGAGTTGTTCTTCTTTGATATGCTTGAGTTTATTCCTGTTTTTGACCGCTTGCGCGATGGCCTTGGTGTCGTAGCCTTTGTCCTTGAGGGTTTCACAAGCACACCCAGCCAACAGCGCGGTACCTATTATTCCTACAAATACTCGCTTGAGTAGCGTTATTATCTCCATACAATTGATTAAATATCCGTTTGTTCTAAGTCGCTAATCAAGAAAAAGTATTTTTCAATCTGATTGTTTTCGTTATGAATAGCCACGGCTGCCAGTTTCATTTTATACTTGGTAAAACCCCTGTCTTTTACGGTTACAAAATCGCTCCAAGCAACCCCTTTCATTAGGGTTAGTTTGGCTTCGTCGAGTTTAGTATAAGAATCGAACAAGAAATCGAGGGCCATTCCTTGCATCTGAGTTACGGTATAGCCCAATTTTTTCTCAACTAATTTGTTGACCTTTTGGATGATAAATTTGGCATCTACTTCAATAATCAAGTTTGTAGCATCAATCAGCGCATCGCGTTCTTGGTTGGTGCGGCGGGTCAATTCCATTTCTAAGCGTGCTTTTTCAAGCTGTTCGCTACTTTTGCGAATGGCCTGCTCTTTTTCTTGAATTTGTTGCGACATTTGGCTCGATTCATCTAACAAAAGTCTTGTTCGTTGGCTGATGCGCACCGAAGCAATGGCAGAGGCAATCCCTTCTGCTACTTTTTCAACAAAATCGATTTCATAACTTTGCATTTCATTGAACGAGGCCAGCTCAACTACCCCAAATACTTCTTCATTGACGCGCAAAGGCACAATTAGAATACAATTTGGATTGGCTTCGCCCAAACCCGAGGTAATCTTGACATAATCTTGGGGTACTTCGGTCAAGTAAATGGTGCGTTGCTCTTGCCAAGCTTGTCCGGCCAACCCATCGCCCGGAAATACTTTTTGCTCCAAGAATTTTTTCCTGTCCCAAGCATAACACGATGCCAAAGTCATATAAAACTCGCTGCCATCTGTTTGTTCGTTGACAATGAAAAGACCCCCTTGGTTAGCCTTGATGTATTTCACCAAGTTCGAGATAATAACATCTGAAAGTTGTTCTATATCGTTATTGTTTTTTTGGAGAAGATTACCAAAAAAAGCAATCCCTTCGTTTTGCCAGTTGCGGCGGCGATCTTCTTCGGCTACCCGCGCCAAGTTATTTCTCATTTCTACCAAAGCGTTGCCCAACACATCTTTTTCGCTTACAGGCGTAAATGAAGCTTGATAGTCGCCTTTACCTATGCTTTCAGCGAAAGAAGAAATAGAACGCAAGTTGTTGATAAGCTTATCTGCCGAATTGGCCATTTGCCCTATCTCGTCATTGTCAAAGGTGCGATTGCCGTCTGCCGGAAGCTCTCCGGTGCCAATTTTTTCAAAAACCCCATTGATATATTTAATAGGCTGCGTGATGTTGCCACTAATAATAAAAGCCGAAATAAGTCCGCCAAAAAGTAGAAAAGCCCCCAGCCCTACTGTGATCAAACGCAATCGGTTAAAAGCCTCTATCAGACTTACCTTGGCATATTCAGTTTCATTTTGTTTTTTACGTGAAAGTACTTCCAGTTTCGACAACAAGAGTTTGCTTTCAGGCAATATATTTTGGAGCAACAAACTACGCGAAGCCGTTACCAGCGCATCATTTTTATAGTCTTCTTCTTCGGCCAAGTCATTCATAATTTTCTTCTGCAATTTGACCACCTTATCAAAGGCTACAATCACCGAATCGATGCTAGCAATTTGCTGACCATCAGCCCATTGGGTTTTCAGCTTGCTCAGTCGGTCTTTCAGATCAGGGTAAGAAGTATGCAGGTTTTTGAGTAAAGTTCGTTCTTCCTCGGTACTGGCCTGCTGATACACCCAGTTGGTGATATACATCCGCGACTGGGTTACTAAAAGTCGGAAGTTTTCGATTTGCTCCAACGACGGATTAACGACCTCTGCCGATTCTCTGATGATGGCATCACTTTGGTTGATCGAGATCACACTAAACACCCCATTGATGTTGAAAATCAATATGATGATTAAAAATCCGCCAATAATTTTTTGTCGGATACTCAAAGTGAAATTTAAAAAACTTTTGCGCTTCATACAGTTCGCGTCAATAAATAATTAGAAACAAAAATCGGATAAACAAATTTAGAATAAAAAAGCAATCTTTTGCAATTGCTTCTTGTTTTGGAGTCAAGTTGGTAGGCTTTATTTGTATTGTTGTCAAATTTAATACCATTCTTTCACCTCTTTGCATAGCCTATGCCGCTATAATAGGCTGTTGCTTTGCGCAGATTTGCTTAATTTTGTAAATCGAAAACTGAAGATGTCTATGTTAGATAAATTAGAAGCCATCGCCCAGCGCTTTAGAGAAGTGGGCGAACTATTGCTGGAACCTTCGCTGATGAGCGATATGAAAAAGTACAGCAAACTCAACAAAGAATATAAAGAACTTGAAAAAATCCATCACGAATACGAGCACTACAAACAAGTGCTTAACAATATGGATAGCGCCAAAAGGGTACTTGAAACAGAAAAAGATGTTGATTTTAGGGAAATGGCCAAGGCCGAGCTGGAAGAACTCTTCCCTATGAAAGAATCTTGTGAAGAAAAGCTAAAAAAATTACTTATTCCTAAAGATCCCAACGATAGTAAAAACGTCATTCTTGAAATTCGCGCAGGCACCGGAGGCGATGAAGCCGCTCTTTTTGCCGGTGATTTATTCAGGATGTATGAGCGCTTTGCTGAAAAAAAGGCTTGGAAGTTAGAAATGTTAGATTTTACTGAAGGATCTTCAGGTGGTTACAAAGAAATTATTTGTAGTATTTCTGGCGATGATGTGTATGGAATGCTCAAGTACGAATCGGGGGTACACCGTGTGCAACGCGTACCAACTACCGAAACCCAAGGGCGCGTACATACCTCCGCTGCCAGTGTAGTGGTGCTACCCGAAATGGAAGATGTGGATATCGAACTAAATATGAACGACATCCGCAAAGATACTTTCTGCTCGTCGGGGCCGGGAGGGCAATCGGTCAATACTACTTACTCTGCCATCCGCCTAACACACGTCCCCACCGGTATTGTGGTGCAGTGTCAAGACGAAAAATCGCAAATCAAAAACTTTGAAAAGGCTTTGAAAGTGCTGCGATCACGACTTTATGAGGTGGAACTTCAAAAACATAATGAGCAAGTGGGCGCGCAACGCAAGCAAATGGTGGGTAGTGGAGATAGATCAGACAAAATCAGAACCTATAACTTCCCACAAAGTCGGGTTACCGACCACCGCATCAACTTGACGGTGTATAACTTGCCTACGGTAATGGATGGTGAAATTGGAGATTTTATTGAAAATTTACGCTTAGCCGAGAATGCCGAAAAACTTAAAGAGGGCGTGGCTGTCTAAGTTATTTTTTTGGATAGGTATCAAAGGGCTGCAAACTGGTAGCCCTTTTCTTTGAAATGTGCTATGTATCGCGGTAGTGTAAACATCATATTCTTAGCGGCTTTGAGGCTATCGTGAAACACCACAATAGCACCATCAGCACTGCTTCTCAAGCTGGCTCGTAGACATTTTTCAGGTGTCAACCGCTTATCATAATCATTAGTCAACACATCCCACATAATTATCCTAAATTGTTGGTGAATCATAATGGCTTGTTGGGTAGTAAATCGCCCGTATGGAGGACGGAATAGGGGTTTTTCTAATATTTGCCAAGGTGTGTTGCCAACACTATGTGCTTGCATTACTTGACTGCATTGCTTTATATTTTCCCAGTAATTCGCATTGGGTGTTCGCCACCCATTGAGGTGGTTGAAAGTGTGGTTGCCTACACTATTCCCTGCGTTCTGGATGCGTTGAAATACTTGGGGGTGCTTCTGGATATTATCACCTACACAAAAAAAAGTAGCTTTTGCTTGAAATTGTGCTAATGTTTCTACAACAAAATCGGTAACATCGGGGATGGGGCCATCGTCGAAGGTGAGGTATAAAGTGGGCTGCTCAGACTGAGGGGGCATTTTCCAAAGCAAAGAAGGAAAAAGGGATCTGAGTAGCGATGGTGTTTTGAAAATGTGCATATACGCAGACAATCAAAGACAAATTCGGACAGAAAAAAGTGTAACATCGTCGCAAAACAACTGCTTTTGCCGATACATATTTAAGCTCTTGATGAGGTCTTCGTGGATAGCTTTGAGTTGATAAGCATACGGCTGCCGTGCAAAAAAATCTTGTAGTCGGGTTGTGCCATATTCTTCTCCGGCGTCGTTGCGTAGTTCTGTTACGCCATCGGTATAACTAAACACAGTAAACGATTGGTCATAATTCAGCTCTGTAACCTTTAAGAAAGGCAATGCTTCAAAGGCACCCAAAATAGTTGTCCCATTTTCGAGTGGTTGCAAGTTTTGATCTTCATTAACCCAAAACGCGGGATTATGGCCTGCATTCACATATTTGACCGTTTTTTTCTCCAAATCGAACAGCATTACAAAGAAAGTAATAAAATTTTCGCCTTGTACGTGGTCATAAATCAAGAAATTCAGTTCTTCCAAGATTTTCCCTAAATCTTGGGTTTGTCGAGCCAAAACGCGCAAAGAGGCTTGAAAATTAGCCATTAGCAAGGAGGCAGGAACACCCTTGCCCGAGACATCAGCGATGCAGCAGATAAATTTATCCGCATCCAGAGGAATAAAATCATAGTAGTCGCCGCCAACCATATCGTTGGGCAAATAGGTGGCTTCAACTTGTAAGTGAGGCAGGTTGGGCAACTGCTTAGGGAAAAGTCTGGATTGTACACTGCGGGCAATTTCAAGTTCTTTGCGCAGGGCTTCTTGCGAAAGTTGCTTGCGTACCAACTTTTTGTTTTCGATGGCTACAATGATAACATTGCTAAGCATTTGCACAAATTTAGTGGTATCTATCATCCCATCTTGTTCTTGGTTTAACTCAGATAAGTTTTCCAAAAACACAACAGCCATGAGGTTGTCTTTGTGGTAAATCGGGATGAGCAAATCAAACTCGGCAAAAGCCGGGTGTACCCCTTCGATTTGATCGAGTTGTGTTACTTCTTCGCGGATGAGTTG
>DMHB01000331.1 GCA_003449595.1 Microscillaceae bacterium
CCCCCACTGCCGCAGGTCTTCAGACCTGTGGCTCATCAAAAACTTACACTGCAAACCCGCACAAACCTCTACCAAAACGTTTTGCAGTGGATAAGGCGGAGAAGTAGATAGTAGCTTTTTTGTGTTAGGTGGAAGAATACCTGACACGGCGGAAAACCTAAAGAGGATTATCTGGAATATGCTTGTGTAATTTTCAGTCGTGTCCAAGGCTTTTGGTGCTTATCGGCATCACTTTGCTTTGGTGATGTGCTGTTTGAACCAAGCCTGTACTTCTTCCAAAGTCTGCTCGCCTGAAGCCACTGAGAGGGTAAAATGGATAAGGACTTCGTCGTCAGGAAGTAGGTTGTAACCATTTAGCAACAAGAAAATCATTGCCGACTGAAGACCTGTACGTTTGTTACCATCTTGAAAAATATGATTGGCAATGATATTGAACATATAAAGCCCTGCCTGCTGATATATTTCAGGATAGAGTGCTGCTCCAAACATTTCAGCTTGGACGGCTTCCAAGAGATAATCTAAGTTTTCTTCGTGAAGAAAATTATAGGGCGGCACAAAATTACCACCATATACCTCTATCTGTACACGATTGATGCGAATAATTTCCGCTTTAGAAAGATACCTCATTATGACAGAGTCTCCCAAACTTTCTTGTATTGGCGAGTGGTTTCTAATAAATATCTTTCAAAATCATCTTTCCCCTCTCCATTTTCAGATTTGGAAGACAAAGCTGTCAGTAATTTATCCAAATCTTGTTCATCCATTTGTTGGATTGCTTTGATGAGTAACTCTCTTTTTTCTGCAAGCGTCATACTACAATGGGTTAAGATTTTATAAACGGTACAATTTAATAACGGAAGGAATTAAAAAATTTAGGATAACGGCTTTGGTTTCTTTAAAAATATGGCAGCATTTCCATATATGCCGTTTTCAATTGCGAAAATACTATGTATTACATCAAAAGATTGTCCTAATTTGCTTGTCCATTTTCCATTGTTAAGTTGTCTGGCCACATGCGCACAATATTGTTTATCATTAGAAAAAAGGGCAATTTTTTCATAGCCTTCTTCTAACTGCTCATCCTCACAAACTTGAAAACCTAATTTTTGACAAACTTCTATTACGGTTTGTAATAAATTATCTCTATTGGCTTCTATCCAAAAATCGTCGTCTGCGGTATCCCACCAACGTTGACTGTCGTGCATAGCCCAAGCCAAGCAGTTGTACTGGTCTGTTTCAGGGCTTGTGATTTCAAAAGGTTCTTTTTCTGTATGGGGAAACTCTTTTACTACCATAGCAAATTTTTAGTTTTAGCCCATTCTATCCAATCGTTTGCCATTAGGTCGGGTTTTCCTATGTGCTCTTTTTTTACGGGGTTATCTTGGGTTAGCTTTTGCAGTGCAGCAAACCATACATTTTTTCCTCTTACCAATTCTTGAATCATAAAAGGCACAATGCTTTTGCCCATAGCCAAGAGGTGAAAATAGGTTTCGTTTTCTCTTTGTCGGGCAAAAGAAAAATACTTTATTTCTTCATACCATTGCGCTGCCAATAGTTTGAATTTAATTTCAAACAACAAAGTGTCATCTATATTTTCCCCTGCGGATATTTTGATAATCCAGTTTTCCTTATCTTTTAGAATATCCATAATTTCAATCGGGTTTTACTTCAACAAAAAGCATAATTCTCCATCATCCAAAGATACTACAATTATGATTTTGAAGTGGTGCGTACCCGGGCGTGCGAAACAAAGGAGTGTAACGAAATATTATCACGTGGGGTGGTGCAGCGATGTTCCTATTTCCCACGTCGATTACTATCTTTGACAAAAATTCCTGTTCATCAAAGCGAAGCCTTCAAAATTTTACCGCCTTATGTCTAATCTCACCAAAACCGACCTCCGCGATACCCGCATTTTCGACCTGATCGAAAGAGAAAAGCACCGCCAACTGCACGGCATCGAACTCATTGCCTCCGAAAACTTTGTGTCAGACCAAGTAATGCAAGCAATGGGCAGCGTGTTGACCAACAAATATGCCGAAGGATTGCCCAAAAAGCGCTACTATGGCGGCTGCGAAGTGGTTGACGAAGTAGAGCAGTTGGCCATCGACCGCGCCAAAGAACTATTTGGGGCTACTTGGGTAAACGTGCAACCTCACTCGGGCGCACAAGCCAATGCTGCCGTATTTTTGGCTTTGCTCAAACCCGGCGACAAAATTTTGGGTTTCGACCTTTCGCACGGCGGACACCTTACCCACGGATCGCCGGTCAATTTCTCAGGCAAGATTTACACCCCTTCGTTTTATGGGGTTGAGCAAGCCACCGGCCTCATCGATTGGGATAAAGTAGAAGCTACCGCTTTGCGCGAAAAACCTAAATTGTTGATCTGTGGCGCTTCTGCCTACTCGCGCGATTGGGATTATGCCCGCCTGCGCCACATAGCCGACCAAGTAGGCGCGTTGTTGTTGGCCGATATTTCGCACCCTTCCGGCCTCATCGCCAAAGGTTTGCTCAACGACCCGCTGGCGCACTGCCACGTAGTAACCACCACTACTCACAAAACCTTGCGTGGCCCTCGTGGGGGAATGATTATGCTGCGCCACGACATAGAAAACCCATTTGGCATCACCAACCCCAAAGGCGAACTCAAAATGCTTTCCGAGCTGCTCGATGGCGCTGTTTTCCCGGGTACACAGGGCGGGCCTTTAGAGCACGTCATCGCTGCCAAAGCCATAGCCTACTACGAAGCCCTTACCGACGAATACAAGCAGTATGTGCTGCAAGTGCAACAAAATGCCCAAGCCTTGGCCAAAGCGTTCGTCAGCAAAGGCTACCAAATTATTTCCGGCGGCACCGACAACCATCTGATGCTCATCGACTTGCGTAGCAAAGGGCTGACCGGCAAACAGGCCGAAAACGGGTTGATTCAGGCCGACATTACCATCAATAAAAATATGGTGCCTTTCGACGACAAATCGCCATTTGTAACCTCGGGTATGCGCCTTGGCACAGCTGCGATGACCACCCGCGGGCTGAAAGAAGCAGATATGGAACGCATCGCCGACTTGATCGACACCGTGTTGATGAACCTCGACAATGCCACCAAAATTGCCGGGGTGCGTACTGAAATCAACCAATGGATGCAGCAGTATCCTTTGTTTGCGATGTAAACCCGGGTAACGGTATTTCTCTTTTTGCAGTGTCCAAGCCTTAGCCAAGGTTTGGACATTTTTTTGTCAAGGGCTGAAAAACCGCCCACTTGAGGCAATTTCTGGGTGCAAGGTTTCATCTTTTCGATTCGCTTGTTAGCTTTGTCAACACTTTCGCTTGCACGATGGATTGGTTTTATACCCTTGCCGTTTATGACCCTAAAAACCCGCTGATTTTTACCGACAGCCTGTTTTGGCTGTTGATGCTGGGGGTTATGCTGGTTTATACCTATCAGTATCAGCAAATAGCGACGCGCAATCTTTTCTTGTTGGGGTTCAGCTTGTTTTTTTATTACAAAGCCGGTGGCTATTTCTTTGTGCTGCTGCTGCTTTCCACCGTTATCGACTATTATGCCGGTAAATTCATCGCGCAAAGCAGCCACAAACCCACCCGCTTGTTTTGGCTAAATTTCAGTTTGGTGGCCAATCTTTCGCTCTTGGGCTATTTCAAGTATGCCTATTTTTTTACCGATACGTTCAACACCGTGGCCGGAGCGCAGTTCAAAACCGTCAACTGGTTTGCCCAAGCGCTGAACGGGCTAACAGGCAGCAGTTTAGACATTTACACCATTGTGCTGCCGGTGGGGATTTCGTTTTACACTTTTCAAACCATTAGTTATAGTGTCGATGTCTATCGAGGCGATGTAGAACCGGCGCGCAACATTTGGGATTTCGCCTTTTTTGTCAGTTTTTTTCCGCAGCTCATTGCAGGGCCTATAGTGCGGGCTGCCGATTTTATTCCACAAATTTATCAGCCCTATCGCCTCAGCGAAGCCGATTATAGCCGCGCCATTGTCTTGATTTTGGGTGGCTTGTTCAAAAAAATAGTCATTTCAGATTATTTAGCTGTCAACCTCATCGATCGCGTTTTTGAAAATCCCGAAAGGTTTACCGGCTTCGAAAACCTGCTGGCGGTCTATGGCTATGCTTTGCAGATTTATGGCGATTTTTCGGGCTATTCAGACATTGCCATTGGCTTGGCCTTGTTGCTGGGGTTTCGGTTGCCCGATAATTTCAATGCCCCTTATCAGGCCAGTAGTATCACCGATTTCTGGCGAAGATGGCATATTTCTTTGTCCACGTGGCTGCGCGACTACCTCTATGTGCCCTTAGGGGGAAATCGGCACGGCTTGGCGCGCACCTATCTCCACCTGATGGTTACGATGTTGTTGGGTGGGCTTTGGCACGGAGCCGCTTGGCGGTTTGTTTTGTGGGGAGGCTTACACGGGGCAGCGTTGGCGCTCCACCGGTTTGCCCAAGGCAGTCGGCGCAAGGCTGCCCCAAGCGGATGGGGCGTGTTGCTGGTCAACCGATTGGCCACTTTTCACTTTGTATGTTTTTGTTGGATTTTCTTCCGAGCCAAAGACCTTGACCAAGTAGGGAAAATATTGCATCAAATACTATTCAATTTTCGGTTCGATTTATTGCCGCAGGCTTGGCAAGTACACCAAGAAGTGATTTGGATAATGTTGTTGGGCTATGGGCTGCATAGTTTGCCCAATACTTGGAGCAAAGAAACAGAGCGGTTTTTTCAGATTTTCCCTGATTGGCTCAAGGCGGTGGTCATTGTGCTGGTCATTTTGGGGTTGTACCAAGCGCGCAATGCGGCTTTGCAGCCATTCATTTATTTTCAATTTTGAGCTTGTTTTTGTTGCTCATAAAAGGCGATGCCGTTGGTCAAAAGCTGGTTGGTTTTTTCAAGTCTTTCGTTTTTGGCTTGTAGTTCTTCTACCAAATCTTGGTAAGCTTGTTCTTTGAATTGGCTGATTTTATACCCAAAAAAAACCATCCAATAAATGGTGGCCAACCCCACCAACAACATTGGTTCGATGTTGGCCCAATAGCCAATCAGCACGGCAGGCAGCACCACCTCTACCAAACGGATCAAATAGCCCTGAAAATCTTTGCCATATAAGTGGATTTCAACCTTGTGCTGTGTCTTGTTTTCTTGCATACATATTGCGTTCTGAACTACGAAGATAGCACTTTTTGATGGGCTGTTGGCTATGTTCCCAATATCTTGATTGGGTACGCGATTGTCATAAAAAACTTATTTTTGATGCGATGGTTGCTGTGTGGCCAATCGATGCAAGCAGCCACTGCACCGTATTGCTACAATCAATAAATTTTAAATTTTACTCTTTTGCGTATGTCAAACAAACCTGTTTTTTCTTCCAAGCACAAAGACCCCGATATGATTGCTGCCTTCATCAGGGCACAAGAAACATTTCCGTATTTCTGGCGCGAACTGACCTGGGAATACCGCCGTATGGTGCGCGTGTTGCAGATAGCAGCCGTAAAGGTGGCATTTATGGACGACGAAGATGCCGACCTACCCGTCAACTCAGAGATGATGTGGATGGATGAAATAGACTTTGACGGCGAATTTGTATATGGGGTTTTGAACAACGAGCCGCGGCATTTGCGCAATATCAAGGCAGGCGACAGTGTCAAAGTGCCTATGGTGCAGGTAGTAGATTGGCTTTTTGTGCTTCAAAATAAAAGTTATGGCGGTTTTACCATCCAAGTACTCCGTGCCCGGATGGATGAAGAAGAGCGCACTGCACACGATAAAGCGTGGGGTTTCGATTTCGGGGACACCAAGGAAGTTTTATTGGCTTATGAGCAACTTGAACACCCCGAAAACTTGGAAGAACACCCGATGAGCCGCAGCGCCCGCAGCCAGTATGAGGCGTTTTTTACGCAAAATCCCCAAGAAATCAACGGACAAGACGAGTTCGGTTATACGCCGCTTCACAAAGAAGCCATCGCAGGCAATCGAACCATCGTAGAGGTTTTGCTCAGTATGGGTGCTCAGAAAGATCGCCGCACCTATAGCGGAAAAACAGCTTTTGACTTTGCCAAGCAATTGGATTGGAAACACCTAATGGAATTGTTGAAATAGGAATTGAACACAACCCTTCAAGAGCCTTCGTAAGGCACATTAGGAGGGTTTTATTTATTAAGCGAAGGATACTCATCGCGATCCAATTCCACAATAACAAATAAGCAGATGGAAGCAACTCGTTCACCACATAATAAAATGACAGCCAAAATCTACCAGCTTTGTGTAACTTTGTTTGCCCCTTATTGAGCAATATTTGTAGTATGGTTACCCCACAACGGAGTCTTTTGCTTTTGGTTTATGTCTTCACCACACTTGGACTGATGGCTTTTTTGCTGCCCGAAAAAGTAGAATTGGTAGCCGGGCAGTTTTTGCAAATTCCCCGCACCGAAGACTTTATGCCCTGGAAAACCCGACAGCAATACGCCGACATATCAGCCATCCAGAAAAACTTAGCAGCATCGCCTAAAAAAGTAGAGAAAAGTGCCCAAAAACCAACGCTCGACCCTAAGTTAGTCATTCAACTGCCTCCCGATAAACCTGATGTCTTGCAAGGTTTTTTGAAAAGTCTTCGACAACTGAACCAAGAAACCCTGCCGGTGCGTGTCCTTCATTTTGGCGACTCGCAATTGGAAGGCGACCGCATCACCGGTACGCTGCGGGCTTATTTTCAGCAACAGTTTGGCGGCTGTGGTTTGGGTACACTGCCCATCAGCAATGTATATTATCGCAATCACGTCTTGCCGCAAACCCGTGGCAACTGGTTACGCAATAATTTTCGGCTGGGTAAAAATGCCCGCCGTTCAGAGCGGTTAGGAGTTTTAGGCTATCGGTTTTCGTTTGCCGGACAAGGGGAAATGAAGCTTCAAATCGCGCCGGCGCAATACAAAATTACTTCCATCGAGCAGTTGCGTGTATGGTATGCCAACCCGCAGACCGATATGAGCCTGCAAATAAGCACCGATGGGCAAAGCGCTACGAAATACGATATTTTGTCAACAGCGCAATTTTCAATGTTGGAAGCCCCTTTGACCAAAAATCCTAAAAATATACAGCTTCAGTTCAAATCCTCGCAAAGAGCCGAAGTGTATGGTATCGCCTTAGATTGCCCCCGAGGTGTTACCTTCGATAACATTCCCTTGCGGGGAAGTTCGGGTGTAGAATTTACCCAGTTCGACCGCGAATGGCTCAAAGCCCAGTTGCAGGTGATGAATGTGAAGTTGCTGATATTGCAATTTGGGGTCAATATTGTGCCGTATGTCCGCCAAGATTATAAGTTTTATGAAGATCAGTTCTACGAAGAACTTCAGTTTTTGAAAAGTTTAGCGCCCGACATTAGTATTTTGGTGGTGGGTGTGTCCGACATGTCGCGCAAAGTAAAAGGCAATTATGTGTCGTATCCCAACATCGAAAAAATAAGGCAGGCTCAGAAACAAGCGGCTTTTCGGGCTGGATGTGCCTTTTGGGATTTGTACGAAGCCATGGGAGGAGCTAATTCGATGCCGGCGTGGGTGTTTGCCAAACCTGCTTTGGCTACAATGGATTTTACCCATTTCAGCCAAGAAGGAGCCGATTTGGTTGCCCAGATGTTGTTCAAAGGGCTGATGGATCAATATGAAAAAAGCCTTGCCCAGCAGCAAATGCCTTAGTGCATTCGGTCGCCCCGAATGGCCAAGTTTTGAATAATTTCAGCCTCGGCAGCCAATAGTTCGTCCAAACGGGCTTTCACCACCTCTTCGGGCATATAGGTTTTGGCCAAGTCCACAAAATTGACGTAGTGATTGGCTTCCGAAATCATCAATTCGTGGTAAAATTGGCGCAAATCTTCGTCGGCCAAGCCCAGCGACAGCATCCGAAAACGCTCGCAACTACGGGCTTCTATCAAGGCATTGATGAGGAGTTTGTCCATCAGTTGCCGATCGATGTGGCCACCTTTTCGCTCCAATTGAGCCAATTGATACACATATTCGTCGCGGCGTTTAGAACCTAATTTCAAACCGCGTTTTTTGAGTTCGCGCAGCACCATCCTGAAATGTCCCCATTCTTCGCTTACTACAGGGGTAAGTACTTCGACCAACTTTTCACGCTCAGGGAACGCCACAATGAGTGAAATGCAACTGGAGGCTGCTTTTTGTTCGCAGAAAGCATGGTCAGTCAAAATATCGGCAATGCTTTTTTCAGCAATATCCACCCAACGCGGGTCTGTGGGAAGTTTTAATCCTAACATAAAGCTATCAGTTCTTAATTCAAGAAAATCCAATTGATGCCAAAAGTAAACTGATTGGGCATACCCAAATAAATGGGGGTGGTAACATAGCCCGAGCCTCCCGAAAAATTGAGGTAGGCATACTTCAAGAAAACCCTTGCCCGCCCTATTTGGAGGTTGATAAAGAAGTCGGCCACCCAATACGGATCTACAAAAAAGCTGTTTTGTAGGTGAAACTGTTTCGTGATAGGCATATAAGCATCGGCCAAATAGCCCGATTTATAATGTATATCTAAGCCAGTTTGCGAGTTGAGGTATTT
>DMHB01000051.1 GCA_003449595.1 Microscillaceae bacterium
GGTAGTAGAGCCAAGCGATAAAGAGGCAGTCAAAAAAGGGCGTGTTTACTTAGCTCCTGCCAATTATCACTTGTGCCTCGAAATCGGCAATACGTTCTCGATGTCAACAGAAGATTTATACAACAATTCAAGACCTTCTATCGACCTAACTATGCAATCAGCAGCGTATGTTTACAGAGAAAAGCTGGTGGGAATATTGCTATCTGGTGCCAACAAAGATGGTGCTTTGGGTATGAAAAATATTGTAACCAAAGGAGGGTTGACCATTATTCAAGACCCGGCAGAATGCCTAATTGACACAATGCCCACTTCTGTACTCAAACTTACAAAAGTGGATCACATTTTGAGAGTAGATGCAATTGTAGAATTTTTATTAGAATTGAACAAGAAAATAAAAACCAAAGCTATTTAGCTTTATTTTAAGACCACACTATATGTATCGATTTGGCGTATTTGTTCTTCTATTATTTGTTGTAAGTATCATTTTCTCCATTTTTTATATCAATACTTGGAGCGAATCGCTTACCCAAAAGCTTAACCTTGCCAATATCCAAGATTTAAAGGTATTCAACGAATCTGTTTCCAACCTATTCTTTATTTTTACATTATCAGCAGCCTTAGGATTGCTTTCCAACCTGTTTTTCCTTTCAGGGATGCGCTACCGTTCCAAAATTATCTATGTCGATAAGCAGCAAGAGTACAAGCAAGATTTGCAAACCGCGCTTGAAACAGATAATGAAAAACTTAGCTCCGAAATCAAATTCAATGATTTGTTGAACGAATTTAAGCGATTTTTGGCCACTCATAAGTCGCCTACCAATTTCCTCGAAAAGGCTTTGTGGCAAATTGCCAAATCGGTTGAAGCCGTACAAGGAGCTATTTATCTTGTAAAATACGATAGCGAAAAAGCTACGGTAGAACAAGCGGCCACCTATGCTTATTATTCAGCAGAAGACAAGTTGCAACGCTTCGAAGTAGGTGAGGGCCTCATTGGGCAAGTAGCCAAAGATGGAAAATTCATAAGTTTGAAGTCAATACCCGAAGGTTATCTTGCCATTGTGTCGGGTTTAGGAAATGCAGCTCCCAATGCCTTGTTCTTAGCGCCCATTATAGATGTTGAAAAAAAGATACTCGGTGTATTAGAATTGGCTACATTTGTGCAATTGGATGAGCAATACGAAAAGCTTTTGCAAGATATGGCATTACTTTTGGCAAAAGAAATCTTACAAAACGAATATCAAGATCAGACATCTCAAATTTAAATCTTTGACCGTCAATGTTCAAAATTAGAAACCTCAAAATTGGCATAAAGGTTACCCTACTTGTGGTGGTCATTGTACTTATTTCTGTATTTTCTATAAGCTATTTGGCCTATAGATTAAACAGGGACAGCTTCGAGGAAAAATACTTGGAGGCGCTTAACGTAGTAGGAAATCTTAAACTCCAAAAAATCGAAACTTTCTTTGAGCGGTTGGCTTCCAATATCAAATTCGCCAGCCAATTCAAACCGGTAACTCAGCGCCTTACTTTCGAAACCAAAAGAATAAGAGCTACTGCTGCCGCCGAAGTTGATTCTGCCAAGCTTAAAATAGAAGTAGAAAAAAATAAAGAAGAGAAGGCGAAAAATGAAGTCAAGAAGGAAGAGAAAAAAGAGATAAAAAAAGACGAAAAGAAAGAAAATAATGCTGTCAGCAAAGAACTTGAGTTAGATAGTTTTTTCGATTTAGCCACCAACGAACAAGATCTTACCGAATTTTTTAGAGATATTCAAAAGAATTACAGAATCTCAAACATCCATCTTACCGACAAAGATGGTAAAATCATTCTCACCACTTCTTCAAAAAGCAAAGGCGTCTATTTTCAAGATCCCGACGGCAATATCGTAAGCATTGGAAGAGACTCTGTTTATTTTAGCAATGTATTCAAAGGCGACAAGTCGCACTATTTGCTATCCTATGCCCCTATTTACGACAACCTTTCGGGCAAACCATTAGGAGTGATGATTTTTGAAGTCAATATGTCGTCCATATTCGACTTGGTAACCGATACCACCGGATTAGGTCAAACCGGCGAAATCATTTTAGTAAAAAGTATAGGGAATCGAATTGTTTATATCAACCCCCTAAGAGTCGATAAAAATGCAGCCAACAAGTTTGCCAACGCTGATATAAGCTCCAATTCTTTTTTATTCAGAGCTGTAAAAGGAGGCGAAGGAGCTACTTATGATGTGGATTACCGCAATAAGCAAGTATTGGCTGTATGGCGCTACATAAAATACGTAGATTGGGGTATCATCGTCAAAATGGATGTCCAAGAAATATTCGCCCCAACACAACGATTGGCTGTCGTTTTCTTGACAGCAGGAGCCGTAGTGATACTCATAGCGCTAATTATCGGACTTGTATTTTCTCGTTTATTGATTAATCCACTATTGTTACTGCAAGAAACCATTGAGTTGCTTTCTAAGGGTATTCTGCCAAGAAACATTGAAGGTTTTGGCAATGATGAAATCGGCCAAATGACCCAACAAATCAATAAGTTATCCGAAAATTTACGATCCACTGCCGACTTTGCCCGGGGCATTGGGGAAGGAAATTTTGAAGCAGATTTTAAACCTGCCAGCAAGGAAGATACCTTGGGGCTTACCCTAATGTCAATGAGGGATAGTATCCAACAAGCCTATAAACGTGAAGAGGAGGGCAATTGGATCATTACGGGTCGTGCCGAAATTGGCGATATTTTGGGAAATACCACCAATATCGAGGAATTGGGCGAATATGTAATTGAATATGTAACCAAGAAAATCAACGCTGTTCAAGGAGCTTTTTATACTTTAAACAACTTCGATGAGCAAGATAGAAATGCCATCATTGAAATGAATGCAAGCTTTGCGTACAATAAACGCAAATACCTAAAAGCTAAGTTTAAGGCAAGTGAAGGGTTAGTTGGGCAGGCCGTAGTCGAAAAAGACAGCATACTCCGTACCGAAATCCCCGACGAGTATGTAACCATCACTTCGGGACTATTGGGCGATCGCAAGCCAAAATCACTTCTGATTGTGCCACTACAAACCTCTGTAGCTGCCGGGGGTGAATTGACAGTATTGGGGGTAATGGAGTTTGCCGGGTTTGAAAAGTTTACCCCACGCGAGGTCAAATTTGTGGAGGAAATCAGCGACATCGTCGCGCGCCGGGTGTTTAACATCAAGGTGCAAGAAAACACCCAGAAGTTACTTGAAGAATCTCAAACTTTGGGAAAAGAGCTTACCGTACAGCAAGAAGTACTTCGCCAGAATGCCGAAGTAATGGAAGCTACTCAGCAACAGTTGCGCATCACCAACGAGGAATTAAAATTCCAAATCGAAGAAGTAAGACGTGCCAACGATAAAACACAGTTGTTGTTACGCAACGCATCTGAAATTATTACCATCTACAAGGAAGATGGCACCATCAGCTATATCAGTCCTGCTGTAGAAACCATCTTAGGCTATCTCGTAGAAGAAATGGTCGGTACGCGTGATATCAAAAATATTCTTTCAGAAGGGGGCAAAGAAGCATTTGAAGATATGTTCAAACAACTCAAAGAAGACCCTGAAGAAAAAATTACCATCCAATTTAGCTATCAAACCAAGCGGGGAGACAGCATTTGGCTGGAAGCCACAGGCACCAACTTATTAGACGACCCAGCCATTCAAGGATTTTTGGTCAACACCCGAGACATTACTGTACGGAGATTGGCCGAGGAAGAACAACGCAAACGTGGTCAGATGCAAGCGTTGTCCGAAAACTCTCCCGACTTGATAGTACGTGTAGGGCGACAGGGAACTATCTTTTATATCAATCCAACCATTGAGCAATATACACGACGAGCCAAAGACTTTTATATCCAAAAACGTCTCAATGAAATTGGCTTAGATGACAAAGTAATTGGTACTTGGAATGAAGTGATTAGCAGAGCCGCACGCTATGGCGAAAAAATTAGCATCGAAATGGATTTTGTAGATGCTGAAAGCCACACAAAGATTATGCAGGTCAATGCGATTCCTGAAAAGAATGAAGATCAGGAAATTGAATCAGTGCTGCTGGTTTCACACGACATCACCGAAAGAAAGCAAATTGAATTAGACATTCAATTCAAGAACAGGAAAATTACCGAAAGTATCAACTATGCAAAACGCATTCAGGAAGCGATTTTGCCCGATACCAATCAGATACAACGTTTCATTTCCAACTCCTTTATTTTATATAAGCCAAGAGATGTCGTCAGCGGCGATTTTCCATGGTTTGCCCAAAAAGCCGAATCTGTGTTTATCGCTGTTGTTGACTGTACCGGACACGGCGTTCCAGGCGCTTTAATTTCCTTAGTTGGTTACTTTTTGCTTAATAATATCATTAACCTACAAGGAGTCGATGAACCCGGTATTATTTTAGACCTACTTGACCAAGCTGTGATACGTACCTTGAAACAAGATGAAGTGGCAGCCAACACCAAAGACGGTATGGATATTGCACTATGTAAAATTAACCCAAGAGAAAATACTGCCGAATATGCCGGTGCGCACCGTCCTTTGTTTTATATTACTCAGAATGGTGATTTCCACGAAATTAAAGGCGATAAGTTTCCAATTGGGGGAGGACAGTATAAAAATCGAACCTATTTCTCCAATAACCTCATTAATTTCCAACCTGGTGATAGCTTCTTTATGTTTTCTGATGGATTTCCCGACCAGTTTGGAGGTGATGAGAACAAAAAATTTTCACAGAAAAAAATTAAAGAGTTACTTTTACAGAACTTGAATTTGGATATGATTGAAATTAATCGCATTTTGGATGTGGAATTCGAAAACTGGAAAGGTGATGGTAAACAAACCGATGACGTGTTGATGGTCGGTATGCGTGTTTAGTTTCAGTCAATATTTTATTTGTAAGCTTCTTTTTAAATAATTATATCTAACAATGGTAATCCTTCATACAAATTCGAACAGGGACTTATGAAGTATATCTATGAAATACACAAGACAATGATTTCGCGTAATCTTATCCTCGTTTACGAAGGTGAGTTTACACAAGAAATTACTAAGTCCGTACTGGCGATGGCAGAAAGAAATATGGATGCTATTGGCGAAGACCCCACCATCAAACGGAAAGTTTTCAACGTCATGGTTGAATGTCTACAGAATATCGTGAAACACTCTGACGAGGTAGAAGATGATATCTACAAAGACAAAAACAGTGCTTGTTTTATGGTAGGTAAACACGAAGACACCTATTTTATAACCTCCGGGAATCCAGTAACCAAGGAAAAAGTAGCTGAGTTACAAGAAAAGCTGGAAATGATCAATAGTTTAGATAAAGACGGCCTAAAGTCACTTTATAAGAAAATTATCAAAGAAGGATTCATCTCTCCTAAAGGAGGAGCAGGGTTAGGTTTTATTGATATGGCGCGCAAGTCGGGTCAAAAGCTTCAATTCGATTTTGAACCTATTAATGATCATATCTCCTTTTTCTCCCTTAAAACTACGGTGCCCAGAAATTTAAAGGATGATAACGAATAATCATTTAACTTTGTGCACAATCTTGATTAAAAAAACTTTAGCAACGTAAAAAACTCTATTACAAATTATGGATGTTATCAACTTAGAAGGTACAGAAGACACTCCAAAAATAATCCTTGACAGAAACAACGGTATATTTGAGATATCGGGTAGATCCCTCCCAGAAGATTCAGCCGAATTTTACCAGCCTATTTTAGATTGGTTACAGGAATATGCTAAAGGTCCTAATCCTGATACGACTTTTATCTTCAAACTTGAATATTTTAATACTGCTTCTTCCAAACTTATTTTAGACATCCTCTCTAAATTAGAGCAAGTACCTAATACCACAGTCTTATG
>DMHB01000050.1 GCA_003449595.1 Microscillaceae bacterium
TCGACGGCCGAATGGAGCTTTATCAGGAAGACAAGACAGCTAAAGCCTATGATAGGGTCGATAAAATCAGGGCGTATTTCAAAGCCAACCGGTTGTTGATCAAAGATATGAAGACCGGTGTCGATTGGGGTTATGAGGAATAACCCTTTTTTCATCTCAGCTAATCCTTTGTAACCCAAGCAATTATACTTAACTGCCTGATAATCAAGCAGAAAAATTTTATTGTATTGGGCAATTTTTTTTTGCTTGTTGGGCAAATACAATGCACTCATTTCCAGCAACTTGCACAGGAAACCTTTACTCTTACCAAAATGTTAACTTTTAAAGATCAAAAAAGATCAATATTTTTGTTCAACAAGCCAGATTCGGAATCGGATTTGCTCATTCTATTCAATCAAAATCAACATAAAAATATCATGGAAGTAATCAAGAGAGATGGAAGGCGAGAGGCGGTAAAGTTTGATAAAATTACCGCAAGGATTGAAAAACTATCTTATAGCCTTAACCGCAAATATGTCGATCCGGTCAAAATTGCGATGAAAGTCATCGAAGGATTGTATGACGGTGTAACCACTGCCGAATTAGATAACTTGGCCGCTGAAATATGTGCTACCTCTGCTACCCAACACCCCGACTATGCCATTCTTGCTGCCCGAATCGCTGTGTCGAACTTGCATAAGAATACAGAAAAAACTTTTTCTAAGACAGTTGAACAACTTTACAACTACATAGAGACTAAAACAGGCGAGAATGCAGGGTTGATTTCAAAAGAAACCTACAAAATCATAAAAAAGCACGCCGCCTTGCTCAACTCGACCATCATCTATGATCGAGACTATAATTACGATTATTTCGGGTTTAAAACCTTAGAGCGCTCTTACTTGCTCAAAATCGACAACAAAGTAGTCGAGCGACCACAACATATGTTGATGCGTGTAGCCGTAGGTATCCACGGCGAAAACATCGATGCTGCCATCGAAACCTACCACTTGCTTTCTGAAAAATGGTTTACACACGCCACCCCAACCCTTTTTAATGCCGGCACGCCCAAGCCTCAACTCTCAAGCTGTTTTCTACTTACAATGAAAGGCGACAGCATCGACGGTATTTATGAAACACTGAAAGATTGTGCTAAAATTTCTCAATCAGCCGGTGGGATAGGCTTAGCCATTCATAATATACGTGCTACTGGGTCTTACATCAAAGGCACCAATGGCAATTCAAACGGTATTATCCCTATGTTGCGGGTGTTCAACGACACAGCACGCTATGTGGATCAAGGCGGGAACAAACGTCCGGGCGCTTTCGCGATTTATTTAGAGCCTTGGCACGCTGACATATTCGAGTTTTTGGATCTGAAGAAAAACCACGGCAAAGAAGAACTACGCGCACGCGACTTGTTTTACGCGATGTGGCTTTCTGACTTATTTATGGAGCGCGTAGAAAACGATGATGTATGGTCGTTATTTTGCCCCAACGAAGCGCCGGGCTTGGCAGATTGCTATGGAGAAGAATTTGTAAAACTATATGAACGCTACGAGTTAGAAGGACGCGCTCGAAAAGTAGTCAAAGCACAAGAGCTATGGTTTAAAATTTTAGAGTCGCAAATCGAAACGGGTACGCCTTATATGCTTTTCAAAGACCACGCAAATAGCAAGTCGAACCAGAAAAACTTAGGGACTATCAAGTCTTCTAACCTCTGCACTGAAATCATTGAATATACAGCTCCCGACGAGATTGCGGTTTGTAACCTGGCCAGCATTGCCTTACCCAAGTTTGTGATTGATGGCAAATTTGACCACCAAAAGTTATTTGAGGTAACCAAAGTAATCACCCGTAACCTCAACCGAATCATCGACATCAATTATTATCCTGTTCCTGAAGCCGAAAAATCTAACTTCAGACATCGTCCCATCGGTATTGGTGTGCAAGGCTTAGCAGATGCTTTTATCTTGTTGCGTATGCCTTTCGACTCGGAAGAAGCTGCCGGGCTGAACAAAGATATTTTTGAAACCATTTATTATGCTGCCTTAACTTCGTCTATGGAGCTGGCTAAGCAACACGGACACTATGAAACCTACCCCGGCTCGCCTATTTCGCAGGGTATTTTCCAGTTCGATATGTGGGGCGTAAAACCTGAATCCGGTCGTTGGGATTGGGATGCGCTCAAGGCCGAAATTATGAAATACGGCGTGCGCAATTCGCTATTATTAGCTCCTATGCCTACCGCCTCTACTTCGCAGATTTTGGGCAACAATGAGTGTTTTGAGCCATACACAACCAATATGTATGTAAGGCGGGTGCTTTCCGGTGAGTTTACTGTGGTGAACAAACACTTGTTGAACGACTTGGTAGAACTGGGTCTTTGGAACAAGGAAATGGAAAACAAGCTCAAAGCAGCAGATGGTTCGGTGCAAAATATTGCTGAAATTCCTCAAAATTTGAAAGACATTTATAAGACAGCCTGGGAAATTAAGCAGAAAACCATCTTAGATATGGCTGCCGACCGAGGGGCATTTATTTGCCAAAGCCAAAGCCTCAATGTGTTTATCGAAGAACCTACTTTTGCCAAACTTTCCTCGATGCACTTTTACGCTTGGCGCAAAGGATTAAAAACCGGCACCTATTACTTGCGTACCCGTGCTGCTGCTGCACCTATCAAGTTTACAGTAGAACAACAACAAGCCGTATCGCAAAACCAACAAGTATTGGCAGGGCAAGCTTCTTCGGGTGTTTACCAAGATAGCAATCTACCAAGCAATGATACATCCAACTCAGGCTTGTCGTGTTCTATTGACGATCCTGATTGTGAGGCTTGTGGATCTTAATTATTTTGAGACCAACTTTATACTTGAAAAATCAGCTTAAAAGGCTGATTTTTCTTATTTTTGGATAAGTTACAATACTTCATACAATGACTGAGCGATTTATCA
>DMHB01000327.1 GCA_003449595.1 Microscillaceae bacterium
CGAGTGCTTGGGTGCATTGGGCTTGGGTCATAGCCGGTTCGTGCAGAAAATTAGCCGTTCCCTTGGCTATCTTCTGATCGACAAGTCCGGCCAAAGCTGATAAATCGGCAGCCACACCGGCATCCACGATTTGAAGTTGCCATTGGTTTTGTTTGGCAAACACATTGACAGCCGCCCCACCGGCCAAATAATTTTTTACCATTTCCACTGTAACTACCTGAGGATAAGCACTTACCCGCTCGTGGGCGATGCCGTGATCACCGGCAAAAATCAGCAAATGGGGACTTTCCAACACCGGATGTGGTGTGTTTTGAATGAGCGCCACCTGCAAGGCCAGTTGCTCTAACAACCCCAACGAACCGGTAGGCTTGGTTTTTTGATCAATCAAACCTTGTATGGTAGCTCCTAATTCTGAATCGAGCGGACGGATGGTAAAGTCGGGATAGTGCATCGTGAAGTTTAGTAAAAACGATCTATTTTTAACCCCCTGCCCTAAAGTTTTGGACACAGGACAAAAAGAATAAACAAGAAACTTTACAAACTAAAAGTCCTTCGAGGCTGTTAGCTTAATAATCGAATTTCCTGTCAAGATGCAAGATAAAACAACCAAACGTCAAATCCATCCTTTTATAACCTTTGCCATCGATTTCGCCAAGCTGATTCGGCTGTATAATTTGGTTATTTTGGTAGGCACCCAAGCGATGCTCAAAATATTTATCATCGATGAGGCCAGGTATGGAGTACAAAGTTTGGCCGATACATATTTTTGGCTGTTGGCAATGGCCACCTTTTGTATCGCCGCCGCCGGGTATGTTATCAACGATTACTATGATGTAAAAATCGATGTCATCAACAAGCCCGAGCGGGTTGTCATCGGGCGAACCATCAAACGCCGCACCGCACTGATCATCAATTTTACTTTCAACTTCTTGGGGTTAGCCCTCAGTATGGCCTTGCATTATGCCATTGGGCTGATCAATTTAGGCGTTATTTTCCTATTGTGGTGGTACTCCAACAACCTCAAACGGCTGCCCTTGGTAGGCAACGCTACCATCGCTTTTCTGAGCGCGCTGTCGGTAAGTTTGGCAGGATTTTATTACCAGAAAAATACGCCTTATATCTTAATGTATGGCCTATTTGCTTTTTTCATTTCGCTGGTACGCGAAATAGTCAAGGATATGGAAGATGTAAAAGGCGATGCTACTTTTGGATGCCGGACGCTGCCCATTGTATGGGGACTACGGCGCACCAAAGAAGTAGTATTTGTTTTCTTAGCCATTTTTACAACCTTGGTACTCTCTACTTTTGTCAGTTTTGGTAATATATTCTCTGTTTATTTGGGTGTGGTGCTGGTGCCGGCTGTCTCAATTTTCATCTATGAAATGGCGCGCGCCGACACCAAACAATCCTTTGAACGCCTCAGCACCCTTTGCAAAATTATGATGCTGCTGGGAGTAAGCAGCATTCCTTGGTTAGGCCCTTGATTTCTTATGCAAACTGCCCTATGTTGACCGATCTCAAACAGCCTTGGATTTTAGTCGGGTACGCTCTCTTTGCGAACCACGGCCCACAAGGCTTGAAAGTAGAAGTGATTGCACGCCAGGTTCAAAAAAGCAAATCTTCATTCTACCATCATTTTGCCGACTTAGAAGTATTTACAGAATTATTGTTGCAGTACCACCTTTTGCAATGCGCACACATTGCCGAACACGAGCGCAACTGCCAGCAACTTATCCCCGATTTAATTGAGCTATTACTATCATTCAAACAAGATTTGCTATTCAGCAGGCAGCTCCGCATTCATAACCAAGTGCCGGCCTTTCGGCGATGTTTCGAGGCAGCCAATGCGTTGGTGGGCGATGCCTTGCTCGAAGTATGGGCTGATAGCATAGGGCTAACCCAACAAAAAGCTTTGGCCGGTAACTTGCTGCATTTGGTTACAGAAAAATTTTACCTCCAAATGACAGCAGAAAAATTTAGCTATGAATGGCTCTTGCAGTTTTTTCAGAGCACCTTGGCGTTGGCTGGCGATTTTCAAAAGGGAGTCGATTGACCTGTTTGCCGGAAGCTACAACAGAAGCAAATCGCCATATTGGTGAACCACAAAAGAGAAAGGCTGCATTTTTTTTTGTTGTTTTGTGAGATGAAAAAAATCGCCATTTTCGCCTCGGGCAGCGGGAGCAATGCCCACCGCATTCTCCAACATTTCGAGCATCATCCGGCTATTCAAGTAGTTTGCTTGTTGAGCAATAAACCCCAAGCTGGTGCTTTGGCTATTGCACGACAATTTGGCATCCCTACGTTGGTTTTCGATAAATATAGCTTGTATGAGAGTCGGGTAGTGGTCGAAAAACTACAACTGCTTTGCGTTGATCTGGTTGTTTTGGCGGGGTTTCTTTGGCTGGTACCCGAATCGCTGATCAGTGCCTTCCCCAAGCAAATTGTCAACATCCATCCGGCGCTATTACCCAAGTTTGGCGGCAAGGGAATGTATGGAATGCACGTCCACCGCGCGGTAGTGGCTGCCGGTGAGCAGCAAAGTGGCCTCACCATTCACTACGCCAATGCACAATATGATGAAGGTGATATTATTTTTCAGGCCGCTTGCGCCATCGCCCCGAGCGACACACCGGAAATAGTGCAACAAAAAGTATTGCAATTGGAACACCAACACTACCCAGCGGTGATAGAAAAATTGCTAATTCCTACCCAAAAGGCCTAATTGGTATAAAAAATCCGTTTTACGCGCTCGCTGATGTTGGTCATAATTTCGTAAGCGATGGTATCGGTTTGGCGGGCTATGTCGAATAAAGTAGGGTTTTTGCCGAAGATAATTACCTCGTCGCCCACCTGCGCTTCGATATCCGTAACATCGACCATCGACATATCCATATTAATCAGCCCAACTGTAGGCGTCAATTGCCCATTGATTTGTACAGCTCCCACGCCATTGCTTAGTTTTCGGTTGAAGCCATCGGCATACCCAATGGCAATGATGGCAATGCGCGAGTCGCGTGAGGCAACCCAATTGCGGCCATAACTCACACTTTCGCCTTGACGGATGTGCTTGATTTGCGAAATGGTTGTTTTGAGTGTTCCAACTGATTCGAGTTTGCCCTGTAATTTCTTGTTGGCTTCCACACCATAAAGCCCTACCCCTAAGCGCACCATATCCATTTGGGCTTCGGGAAACCGCACAATGCCCGGCGAATTGAGCATGTGTTTCAGTACGTCATAGCCCAAGGCTTTTTCTAATTGCGCCGCCAAGGTTTGGAATTGCTCAATTTGTCTTTTCGAAAAGTCCTCGTGGGCATCACTATCGGCGGCAGCCAAATGGCTCATCAGCCCTGCTACACGAAACCGGTTGCGATGAGCTAACAAATGTGTGGTGAGATGGGTAACCTCTTCAGGCAAAAAACCTAAGCGCCGCATACCTGTATCTAACTCGATATGGATGGCTATTTTGCTGCTGCGTTGCTGAAGGTAGTGGGTCAATTCTTCCAACAAAGGCAGGCTAAAAATATTGGGTTCTAAGTCGTAATCAATCAAGAAATCAAAATCCTCTTGGGTGGTGTTCATCACCATAATAGGCAAATAAATGCCATTCTGGCGCAAATGAACGCCCTCATCGGCATAGGCCACCGCCAAATAATCGACTTTGTGGAACTGCATCAGGGCAGCAACTTCGGTGATGCCGCTGCCATAGGCAAAGGCTTTGACCATAATCATTACCTTGGTAGTGGGGTGTAGGCAACTGCGGTAAAAGTTGAGGTTGTGTACCAAAGCATCCAAATTAATTTCGAGTACGGTACGGTGGTTTTTTTCCTGCAAGCGCTGCACAATTTTCTCAAAAGCAAACCGACGTGCGCCTTTTACTAAAATCAGGGAATGGCTTAGTTTGTCTAACAATTCGGCATTGAGCAAACTGCCCACGTCTTCAAAAAAATAATTTGCCTGCTTGGCGAAAACTTGGTCGAACAGGCTACGGTATTGCACAAATCGCTGGCCAATGCCTATCAGGGTTTCAATTTGACTTTGCTGCAATAGTGCTGCAATTTGTTCAAAAAGCATTTCGTCAGGCAGGCCGGTTTCATACATTTCCGAAAGGATAGCTACTTTATGCTTGCCGGGCGGTTGTAGGTTCATATAATCCAATGCCACTTGCAAGCCGCTCAAATCGTTGTTATAGCTATCGTCAATCAGGTAATTGCCTTGCTTGCCGGGTTTTAATTCGAGGCGCATAGCCGGCTTTTTGAGGTTAAACACCAGCCCAACAATTTCGGGAAAAGGCAGCTTGAAATACAACATTAGGCACAAGCAGTGCATGACGTTTTCGATCGAGGCATCGTCAATAAAAGGAATTTCGAGGGTGTGGCTTTCGCTCAAATACACAAAACTCAATTCGGTAAAGGTGCCGTGTCGTTCCAGATGCATCACCCTTACATCGGCTTTGCGATGAAAAGCCCAAGAAAAAGTAGGAATTTGTAAGGCTTCGATGCGGCGGTGAGCTTCTTCGTAATCTTTGCAATAGATGAGTAAATCGGTCTGTTTGAATAATTTTAGTTTTTCGTCAATTTTTTCGGATCGGCTGGCAAAACCTGCATCGTGTGCCGGGCCGATGTTGGTCAAAATACCCAAAGTAGGCTGGATTACTTGCTGTAGAGCCTCCATTTCGCCGGTTTGCGAAATACCGGCCTCAAAAATGCCTAAGTTGTGAAAGTGGTTCATTTGCCAGACCGACAGCGGCACACCTATTTGCGAGTTATAACTTTTAGGACTTTTGATGATGCGGAAATAACCCGCCAACAATTGCGATAGCCATTCTTTGACAATGGTTTTGCCGTTGCTTCCGGTAATGCCTACCACAGGGTAGCGGAATTGTTGTCTATGGGCAGCAGCCAATCGTTGCAAAGCCTCGATGCAACGGGGCACTTCGATGAAGTTGGCTTCTAAGGTTTGGAAAAGAGGCAATTCCTTTTCTACAAAAAAAGTGCGAACCCCCTTGTCGTACAAATCTTGGATAAATTGATGCCCGTCGTGGTTAGCTCCTTGAATGGCGAAGAAAGCAGAGCGTTGTGGAAAAACTACTTTGCGACTATCGAGCAGTAGGTTGTCGATGGTGGCTTCGGGGTTTGCCCCTTGTAAAACCCGCCCCCCCGTTAGGGCAAGTGCTTGCGATACTTTGTACACTGGCGTAAGAATTTAAGCGTGCAAGTTTACAAAGAAAACCGTGAAGTGTCTTTGTCAAATTCTGAAACCAATGATCAGGATGTCGTCGATTTGTTCTTGGTTGCCTTTATCCATCCAGTCGGCAATGGTATCGGCCAAGAGTTTCTTTTGATCCTCCATAGGTAGCAAGTGGATTTGTTTTAGCAGGTTTTTCAGCCCACTGACCAAAAACTTTCGTTTTTCGGAGCCTCCGAATTGGTCTTGGTATCCATCCGAAAAAATATAAAAAGTCTTGCTATTGGGTGCTCCTAAAGGTATCTCGTGGTTGGTAAATATGCGTTGCATTTCGCGCTGCAAGCCTCCAATGGGCACTTTGTCGCCTTTGACAACCACCAGCTCTCCTTGTTCAAAATAATATAAGGGATTTTTGGCACCAGCAAAATGCAGCATCCGGTTGGCCAGGTCAACTTTGCAAAGGGCTAAGTCCATCCCATCTCTGTTTTCACTTTCTTTTTGTTTGAGGGCTGTACGCACTTTGTCGTGTAACTCATTGAGAATGATGTTGGGCGTGGTAATTTTATGCACATTGACAATTTCATTCAACAACGAGTCGCCAATCATACTCATCAAGGCACCCGGCACGCCGTGTCCAGTACAATCGACAGCGGCCAGCATCAGGTAGTCGGGTTGGGCTTCAAACCAATAAAAATCGCCGGAGACAACATCTTTAGGTCGGAACAAAACAAAATGTTCCGGCAAACAGGATTTCATCAAACTGCGACTGGGCAAGAAAGCTTTTTGGATGCGCTTGGCATAGTTGATACTCGCTGTGATGTCTTCGTTTTTCTGCTCTACTAAGTTTTTTTGGATGGTGAGTTGGTCTAAGGTTACACTGAGTTCTTCGTTTACTTGGTTCAATTCTTCGTTGGCTTCGCTTAATTGGCGTGTTCGCTCTTCTACTTTGCGCTCAAGGTTTTCGTTGGCTTCTCTTTGTACTTCGAGCAATTGGTTTTGAGCCTTTTCGCGCTCCAAGCGATAAATCCTGTACTTGTCGCCCAAGGCAAGCGCCAACAAAATTACTTCCAAGGAATTGCCTATTTCGATGGAATGGGTGGTTATAAGATTAATCGGCAAAACACCTACATTTCTCAAAACCAGCAAAATGGCACCCGTCAAGTAGAAAAGCCAAGCCGCCAAAAAGAAACGAGCCGCTTGGTTGCCTTTAGACAGCACCACAAAACCCGCTATGATTGTAAAAACAGAGGTGATAAGCGAAAGCAAGATACTGAGCCGGCCTGCCAACAGGTAGGGAATACCAAATGACAACACAAACATCAGACTGCACAAGCCAATGAGCAAGACTTGCCCAACATATACCCAACGGGCATAGCGCCAAGTATCTAAAAAATAGAGGGCGAACAAATGAACCCCCACCGCAAGGCCGTTCAACCCTATGAGCACCAATTGGTTGGACCAATAAGGATTGCCGGGGGTGATGTATTGGTGTGTAAACCCATTGAGCGATGAAAAAAGCACCAAATTGCCCAAAATGGTAATCAGGTAGAAGAAATAACTTTTATCTTGAACCGAAATCAGAATCAAGATATTGTAGGCTAACATACAAATCAAAATCCCGAAAAAGATACCATACACAATCTGCTCGCTGAGTTTGGCTTGGTATAAATCTTCTACCACGCGGATGTGCATAGGGAATTGGCTGGCGCTTTGGGTTTGAATGCGGATATAAAAAGTCTGCAACCCCTCGCGTGTTAGGTCTATGCCTATGGTGGGGTTGCGGTAATCGATGGCGCGCTCTGCAAAAGGAAGCCGATCGCCGGTTTGTTGTGCTTTCCAGTTTCCTTGTGCATCTTGGCTATACACCGTAATAAAATCTAATAACGGGTAATCAAATTCTAATACCCATCGATACTTCCCTACATTGGCAGCTTCCACATTGAGCCTTAGCCAATAAGCAGCACCGGAATAGCCAAAATTTAGTTTTTTATTGGCCGGAGGCCGGAATTTTTGCGCATTGTCAACCGCAAGAATGTCTTGCAAGGTAAGCTTCTGGGTGGGATCTTCTAAAACTAACACCTTATCAGAAACAGCATAAAAGAACTTACTATTACTGATTTCTACTTTTTGAGCCTGAAGATGGAAAGTTGCCGCCAAGCAAAACCCGAGCATCAGTACGCACAAGCGTAGTAGTTTCTTCATGACAAGGGCGTTTAGTTAGATTATAGTATCAAATATAATAAGACAAACGAAAATGCCCTATAAAACTGTATAAAAAACCGTAATAAATCAGATAGGAGAAAAAGCTTTAGCCAAGGGTGATTTGTAGCACTTCGCAACACTTGGCGGCGGCAGCTTGTTCGGCTTTTTTCTTGCTGAAACCTGACCCTGTGGCCACCGGCTGGTCGTTGACACAAATTTGTGCGATGAACTCGCGTTGGTGTTTTGAGCCTTTTTCGCTGATGATTTCAAAACGCACACGCTTATTTTCTTTTTGCGCCCATTCAATCAAAATACTTTTGAAATTGGTATTGGTCTCTATCAGGGTTTCTAAATCGAAATGTGGCTTGAGTAATTTTTGAATGATAAACTGGCTGCATCGCTTGAAGCCTTTGTCTAAGTAAACAGCTCCTACCAACGCTTCGAGCGCATCACCTCCCATAGATTTGTAGGTCAGGTTGTTGCGCCGGTTGCCTTCAAAGCGTATCAAGTCTAAAATACCGATCTTCAAGGCCAACTGGTTCAACGATTCGCGGTTGACAATGCGCGAGCGGATTTCTGTCAGAAAGCCTTCTTCTTTGTAAGGAAACCGCTTGAAGAGAAACTCGGCCACCACTGCTCCCAGTACTGCATCGCCTAAGTACTCCAAGCGTTCATTCGATTCGCGAAAGCCTGTACCGGCATTGGCCTCGGCTACAGAAGTATGGCTGAGTGCCAGCTGGTAGATAGATAAATTAAAAGGCTTCATTCCGACAATCTGGGCGATTGCCTGAATAAGCCTTTTTTCTTCAGCAGTTTTGCTTCTAAATAACTTAACGAGTGTTTGAAAGACCCACACTACATATCGAATTTCTTGAAGATTACTGAACTATTATGTCCTCCAAAACCAAAACCATTGCTCATCACATAGTCAATTGTGCGTGCTTGTGCTTTATTGAATGTGAAATTAAGCCTTGGGTCGAACGCCTCATCATCTGTAAAGTGATTGATGGTAGGGGGCACCATCTGGTGTTTGATAGCCATAATGCCTGCCACCGCTTCGACTGCACCCGCAGCACCTAACAAGTGGCCGGTCATTGATTTGGTAGAACTAATATTGATTTTATAAGCGTGCTCGCCAAAAACCTCTTGAATGGCTTTCACCTCTTGCGGATCGCCAATAGGAGTAGAAGTGCCGTGTACGTTGATGTAGTCGATGTGCTCGGGGGTAATTCCGGCATCGGCCAACGCTTCGCGCATTACCAAGGTAACGCCAATACCTTCGGGATGTGGGGCGCTGATATGGTAGGCATCCGACGAAAGTCCGCCGCCGATCAGTTCAGCATAGATTTTAGCGCCTCGTGCTTTGGCGTGTTCCAACTCTTCGAGAATGATGCAAGCGCCACCTTCGCCCAATACAAATCCATCTCGTTCTTTGTCGAACGGGCGAGAAGCAGTTTGAGGGTCGTCGTTGCGTTCCGACATCGCTTTCATCACGCTGAAGCCACCCATTCCGGCTTTGGTAACGGCTGCTTCGGAGCCGCCTGTGATGATCACATTGGCTTTGCCTAAGCGCAAGTAATTATAAGCATCAATGATGGCATTGTTGGACGATGCGCAAGCCGATACAGTGGCGTAGCTCATACCACGCAGCCCGTGCCGGATAGAAATCATCCCCGATGCCATATTAGCAATCATTTTAGGAATAAAAAATGGATTGAAGCGAGGCGTTGCGTCTCCTTTTTGCACTACCGAGGTAGTGTAGTAAGCAACTTCTTCTTCAAAGGTTTTCAAACCACCGATGCCCGATGCCCAGATAACTCCGATGCGGTCGCGGTTGAGTTTATCCAACGCCAAACCGGCATCTTTGATAGCTTCATCGGAGGTAACAATGGCATACTGGGTGTACCAATCCATTCGTCTGTTTTCCTTGCGTTCGATGAAGTCATCCACCTGAAAGTTTTTGACTTCGCAAGCAAAACGAGTTTTGAACGAACTGGCATCAAATTTTGTAACAGGACCTGCCCCGCTCACACCGGCTACCAACCCCTGCCAGTAGGCATCGAGGTTGTTTCCAATAGGTGTGAGCGCGCCCAAGCCCGTAACAACGACTCTTTTCAAACTCATTGTAGAAAGGGGGAGAATTACTTAACGTGTTCTTCTAAGTAGGAAATGGCTTGTCCTACTGTTCCGATTTTCTCGGCATCTTCATCAGGAATCGAGATTTCGAATTCTTTCTCAAATTCCATGATAAGTTCTACTGTATCTAAAGAATCAGCGCCTAAGTCGTTTGTAAAGCTTGCCTCAGGAGTTACCTCTGATTCTTCTACACCCAACTTTTCTACAATTATGTTTTTTACTCTTTGTGCAATGTCAGACATCGTATTATGATTTTAAGGTTTGAAAAATCAGTGCAAAGAAAGATATTTCAAACATATTTTTCAAAATTCTTGAAAAGAAAATCCTAAAAAAGGCTTTTAACCTAACTCAGGATTGATTTTTATATTTTTCAACCAAGGCTTTTTGTGCCCATCGCCCCAAGATGTCGCAAAAGTTGACCCTGAGAAGATGGCGGCGGCTTGAATTTACTATGCTTATCCTCTTATCTTTGCAGCAGTTTTAAACCCTAAGCTTATTGTATGGCCGATTTACAAAAAGTGGAAAACTTCCCGCTTTTTTCACAACACAACCAAAAAAAATTTGGTTTGGATGCCTATTTTTTGGAAGATGGTATTCCCAAGCCGGTAGTTTTATTCATACACGGTTTCAATGGCTTCAAAGATTGGGGGCATTTCAATCTGATAGGCGACTATTTTGCTCGGCAAGGCTTTGTGTGGGTAAAGTTTAACCTGTCGCACAATGGCACTGCTTACGAACAGCCCACCCACTTTGTGGATGAAGAAGCCTATGCCCACGATTATTTTAGCCGAGATTTGGACGACATCAGCACTGTATTAGATTTTTTGGGGAGCGCTGATTGCCCTTTTGCCTCGCAGATGGATTTAAACCGTGTAGCCATCATTGGCCACAGCCGAGGGGGCGCTTTGGCTTTGCTGAAAGCTGGCGAAGATACCCGACTCAAAGCAGTAGCCACTTGGGCCTCGATTACTTCAACACTTCATTTTTGGAATCCTCAAAATATTGAAACTGTCCGCCGCGACGGCCAAATTGGGGTGTACAACGGACGCACCAAACAACAGTTGTATTTGAGCTACGAATATTATGAAGACGTGCTCAAAAATCCTGAACGCTTGGACGTAGAGCGTGCTGTCAGAAACTTGACCATTCCCACGCTGATAGCCCATGGCACTTCTGACGAGTCGATTAGTCCGCAATCGGCAGAAACCCTGCTGCAATGGCAACCCAACGCCCAACTGCACTGGGTGGAGGGCGCTAACCATACTTTTGGGGGCAAAGAACCTTGGGAAACCGATACATTGCCTGCGTTTACCCTTGCCTTGGCCGAAAACACCCTTGCTTTTTTGAAACAACATTTGTCTTAATTGATTTTACCTTCCTTGCGTGATTCCTATGCCAAAAACTGATAATCCTTCGTTCCAACGTACTTTAGTAACAGCCGCTTTGCTCTATGCCAACGGGCCGGTGCATATTGGCCACTTGGCCGGATGTTACTTGCCTGCCGATATTTTTGTGCGCTACAAACGCCTTTGCGGCGAAGACATTTTGTTTGTAAGTGGCACCGACGAACACGGTGTGCCCATTACCATCCGAGCCGAAAAAGAAGGCATTAGCCCGCAGGCCGTAGTCGATAAATATTACCCCATCATTGCCCAATCTTTTGAGCAATTCGGTATTTCGTTCGACACCTATTCGCGTACAGCGCGCCCGGTGCATTTTGAAACTTCCCAAGATTTTTTCAGCACCATACACCAAAAAGGCGATTTCTTGGTAAAAGAATCGGAGCAATATTTCGACCCGCAAGCCCAACGATTTTTGGCCGACCGCTACATTGTAGGCACTTGCCCCAAATGCGG
>DMHB01000380.1 GCA_003449595.1 Microscillaceae bacterium
AAGGTGTATTTCAGCCGTTTGGTGGTGCAGTAGGGCAGCTCGTTACTTTTCAAACCCCAAACCTGACAGATTTTGAAAATCTGTCAGGTTTTTTTCTATCCAAGGCTTGGTTAAACTTCAGGATGAAGCCATATTTCATTTCCTATCACATACAGACCATTCTCATTGATAATACATTCGCTCATTCTCTGCATTGCGCTCTTTGGGGTGTTTGCGTACTAAAGTAACCAACAAAAAAGCCCTCTTGATGCAGAGGGCTTTTTAGTGAAAACAAACCAAAATATTTATGATTGTTGTTGGGTAACCGATTTGTTAAGCAAACTGTGTGTTTTTCCATAAATAAAATAAACCAATACCCCAAAGACCAACCAGCTCATAGCCAGTTTTTGTGCCAAGGGATTGAGGTTTACAATCAGGAAAATGTTGGTGCTGATGCCCAATACGGCAATCAAGGGCAGTGCAGGCACTTTGAAACGTCGCTTCAGCTGGGGTTCTCGTATTCGTAACAACCAGACGGCTCCACAAACCATCGCGAAAGCGAACAACGTACCGAAGCTGGTCATATCGCCTAATAAACTAATTGGGGTGAAGGCCGCCACTACCGATACTACAAAGCCTACCAAAATGGTGCTTTTATAAGGGGTTTTATATTCAGGGTGTATGTTTTTGAAGAACGGTGGAATCAGGCCGTCTTTGGCCATTCCTAAGAAAATACGGGTTTGTCCGAGCATCATTACCAGCATAACCGAAATAAGGCCCACTGTGGCTGCTGCGGTGATGATAAATACGGCCCAAGGTTGCCCGGCCTTTTCAAAAGCGGCTGCTACGGGCGCTTTGAGTGCATCGCCCACAATTTCTTTATAGCTTATCATCCCGGTCAACACCAACGAAACAGCGATGTAAAGTGTAGTACAAATCAAAAGCGAAGCAATGATGGCAAAAGGCATGTCTTTTTCAGGATCGATGGCTTCGCCAGCTTGTGTCGATACGGCATCAAACCCGATATAGGCGAAAAATATAGCGGCAGCCCCTCCGAAAATACCCATCACGCCATACGCTTCGTGGGGCTTTCCTCCTTCGCCGGGGATGATGGTGGCTTCGGGGATGAAAGGCACCCAGTTGGCAGGAACTATGTAAAACATTCCCACAAAAATGACAAACAATACTGCGCCTACTTTCAGCAGTACAATGATGTTGTTAGCACTGGCTGCTTCTTTGATGCCAATCACCAGAATATAAGTTACCACCCAAACAATCAAGAAAGCAGGCAGATTGATGGCAAAACCACCAGCTGAAAAAGGATCGTTGGTCAAAAAACCGGGTAAATGTATGCCAAACAGTTTTAAAAATTTATTGAAGTACCCCGACCAACTCACGGCTACAGTCATAGCACCCATCGCGTATTCTAAAATCAACCCCCATCCTATTATCCAAGCAAAGAGTTCACCTACAGTGCCGTAAGCATAGGCATAGGCAGAGCCTTCTACGGGCAAGATAGAGGAAAACTCGGCATAGCAAAGCGCTGCAAAGATACAGGCAATGCCGGCTACCAAGAAAGAAAGCGCTAGCGCGGGGCCTGCGTGGTAGTGGGCGGCGGTGCCGGTAAGTACAAAAATACCGCCGCCGATGATGGCACCAATACCAATGGCAGTTAAACTCCATTTGCCTAATACGCGCTTTAGCTCACTTTTTTTCATGTCTTCCTCAAAAGCACTAATAGGCTTTTTTCTCCAGAGTTGACTCATAAATCGATGTGTTTAGTGTAATATTTTGCAATAATCAAGTAAAAAATGTAAACGGATTGAGAGGCGTGTAAAAATACACAAAAAATCTGATCTGCCTAAGTGGTAGTCAATTTTCAGGTGTTTTTGCGTAGTTGTTTCAGCAAGGCATCTATGTCTTTGGGATAAGGCGCAACGGCTTGTAGGGGGGTGTTGTCCAACAAGGTAAACTCTAAACACTGGGCGTGCAAGGCGAAGCGCTGAATAAGGGGCTGCTCTTCGGTGTTTTTCTTGAGATTAAAGCCGCGTTTAATTTGCGATAGGAAAACGTCTCTGCCACCATATTGTTTGTCGCCCACAATAGGGGCTTTGAGTATAGACAAATGGATACGAATTTGGTGCATTCTTCCGGTCAAAGGGCGGCATTCGACCAGCGAATGCTGCTTGAAGGCTTCTAAGGTCTTGAAAAAGGTTTGTGCCTCTTTTCCTTCTTGGTAATCAATTTTTACAAGACCAGTTTTAAGGGGTAAAATGGGCAGATTGACCGATATATAATCAAAATCGTGGATACCGTGTACCACGGCGTGGTAGATTTTGGCTACTTGTCGGTGTTCAAACTGCAAGGATAGATGGCGATAGGCTTCTGCGTTTTTGGCGATGGCCAAAATGCCGGATGTTTCTTTGTCTAAGCGGTGGCAAACTTGCGCATCGGCACAATAGTCGCGTGCCATTTCCAAAATACTTTGTTTGTCGGGGTCGCTGCGCTCATGCAAGGTTGGAAAACGAGGCGGCTTATTGACCAAAATATAGTCGTCGTTTTCAAAGACGATAAGTTGGGCGAAATCTTGTTTTTTTTGCTTCGAACTTGGCTCCATGTTTTTTTATTCAAACCACTGTTGCCTGCAAAAGTACGGCTATTTTTCGAGAGCCATTCAAGAAGCTGTATTGTTGAGGGCGTTTAGGCTGTTTGGCTTTTCGGCAGGCGGGGCAATGGTCTGGATTTCGAAGCTAAAAATGGTGCCTTTTTTAGGTTTGCTTTTCACTTGAATGTCAACTTGGTGTAGTTTCAAGATTTGCTTCACAATGGAAAGTCCCAACCCGGACCCCCCTCTTTCTTTGGTGCGGCTGCGATCGATGCGGTAAAAACGCTCAAAAATACGGTCGATGTGTTCGGAAGGGATGCCAATGCCGTCGTCTTTGATCTCAAAAAAGAGCATTCCCCCACGGCGTTGCAACAAAGCCTCTACGTGGCCATTTTCTTTGCCATATTTAATTCCATTTTCAATCAGGTTGGAGATGGCCAACAGCATCCGGTAAGCGTCGGCATTGATCCAAGCATTGCCGTTGGTTTCGTCGATAAAGTCGAGTGTAACGGTGTGTTGGATGGCCATTTGCTCGTATTTTTCAAAGGCGTTTCTGACAAGCTCCGCAAAATCGATGGGTTCGAGTGTAATTTTTAATACCCCTGCTTCCATTTTCGACAGCGTGAGCAGGTCTTGCACCAGCTTGTTGAGGCTATCCAAACTTTTAGCAGCTTTGCGCAAAAATTTATCGCGCACTTCCAAATCATCGACTGCGCCATCCAACAAGGTGTGGATATAGCCCTGAGCGGCAAAAATAGGGGTTTTTAGTTCGTGCGAAACATCGGCCAAGAACTCACGGCGATAGAGTTCTAACTTTTTGAGCTGTTTGATTTCTTTTTGTTTTTTCGATACCAATGAATGGATTTCATTGTTCAGCCGACTGATAGGATTGAGCGAAATGAGGGTTTTCCTTTTGGTAACTTTCAGTTCTTTTTTCTTCAATTTTTCGACTACCTCATACAAGCGATTGATTTCTT
>DMHB01000262.1 GCA_003449595.1 Microscillaceae bacterium
CGCGCACCACCTCGCGCAGCAGGAAATTGCGCGTAACCTGCCCTTCGGTGGTAGTAAAAATGGTTTCGCGGACTTGGTATTCTACAAAATTGCCGGTTTCGAGCGGAAAATACCGCGCCCCCAGGTTGTCGGGGTTGAGGTTTACGGTACGCGTGCAGCTCCAGGCAAAAACCAGTAGCCCGGCCCACAGCAGCCCCCCTCCTATCCAAATGATGTAATGATACGCTTTCATTGGTTGTCCAAAACTAAGGTATTTGCTTGAATTAAACGGCCAAACCCGCTCAGAAAGTTGTAATGCTTCCCATTAGGTCATATATGCATCCACTCCCAAGCGCTTTTGTAGGCATTGGTTTGTTCGGCATATTGCTGCAAATCGGCATAAAACGGATGGCGGGCTATAGTGGCACTATCGCCAAAAACAACTAATTTTTTCTTGGCCCTGGTCATCGCCACATTCATCCGGCGGGTATCTTTCAAAAAACCAATGCTGCCCTCGGCGTTGCTGCGCACCAGCGAAATATAGACCACGTCGAACTCTTGCCCCTGGAAACTGTCCACCGAGTTGACCCGAATCAAGCTGCTGAAATCCATCAGGTTGGGATAGGTTTTGAGCGTTTCTGCAAAGAAATTGACCTGCGCCTTGTAAGGCGAAATGATGCTGACGCGGAAGTCGTCGGTCAAAAGGCTTTTTTGCTTTCGGTAAAGTTGCTCCATCAGCGCGTTTAGGTGTTTGAGCAGCAGCATCGCCTCCTCGGGGTTGTATTTGCTTTGGCCTTCCGGCTCTACTTCTTCGTCGAACCCGCAGCCGGCAGTGTCCACCCACTCGAAAGGTTCAAAAAGCAAGGTTTCTTCCGGATTTTGGCTTAGTTTCCAGTTCCGCACTGCGTCGGCGGCTTGCAGTTGGTTGTGGTAAAACGTTTGGTTAGAAAACTGCATAATCGCCTCGTGCATCCGATACTGCACCTTGAGCATCGCCGAAGGCAGGTTGGGGTAGTGCATACACTTCTCAAACAAGGTTTCGGCAAGCCCTCCTTTTTCGGCTTCGTAGGCTTTCACGGTGGGCGGCAGCTGGCAATGGTCGCCTGCAAAAACCACCCGCTGGGCTTTGGTAATCGGAATCCAACAGGCCGGTTCGAGGGCTTGGGCGGCCTCGTCGATAAATACCGTACTGAAGGTTTTGTTGCGGATGTATTTGTTGACACTGCCCACCAGCGTAGCCGTGATGACCTGCGCTTGGTTGAGCAAGCTATCCACAATATATTTTTCTAAGGTTTGGGCTTCGTTTTTTAGTTTGTAGGCTTCGTCGAACAGCAAACGGCGCTGCTCGCGCTCGTCCTTGCCAAAGTTGCGTTTGTATTTTTTGGCCATTTTGCGCAGTTCTTCCGAGTCTTTGCGCATTTTTTTCAAAAACCGGTAGTCGTCGTGGTAGGTTACCTGTGTTTCGAGGCTGTGGTGCATCACTTCGTCATCTATCCTTGCGGGATGACCAATGCGTAGCACTTTCAGCCCTTTTTGCGCCAGTTTGGTGGTCAGCAAGTCCACCGCCGCATTGCTGGGCGCGGTTACCAACACCTGTTTTTCGTTTTGGAGTGTCCATTTAATGGCCTCTACCAAAGTGGTGGTTTTGCCCGTGCCCGGCGGGCCGTGTACCAAGGCTACCTGTTCGGTGGCCAAAATCATCCGCACGGCATCGTTTTGTGAGTCGTTGAGGGTTTCTGTGCGGAAGTAGTCGGGCACTTGGCCGATGGACGAGGCCGGTTGTTGGTTGAGCAATATGGCGCGCAATTGCTTTAGCTGGCCTTCTTTGGCATCAGCCGCTCGTTTGAGCGCCAGCGCCATTTCTTTGTAGCTTTGGTCGTCGAGCATCCAATCGATGCCAATGCCGCGTTCGTGTATCCAGTCGGGCAAGTCGTCCACGTTGAAAGCCAAACGCATATTGTTTTTCCATACAGCCACCACAATCCCCTGCAAGGTCGGATTTTCTTCTTTGCGCTCGGTCTGAAAAAACATCGAAACGGGGTCGCCCACCTGAAAACTGTGCGGCTCGTCGAGGTGGTTGGTGCGCTCCAAACTCACATAAAAATTTTCGCCGGCACCCAGTTCGGTATGGATGATTTGTACCGGAAACCAAGTCAGCCCTTGTTTGCGCCGCTCTCCCAAAGGTGTCAATACCATTTTTTGCTGATATTGGCGCAGGTCTTCCTGCCGTTCTAATTCTAACAATTGGTGTAAGCGGTCGAAATATTCCATCGTTGTAAAAGGATTGAAAAATATACCGACAAAGATCAAGAATAGCCACTTAGCAAACAAGGATTTTGTAAAATCGAAGGCATTGCGCTAACTTTATAAGTACAAAACCCAACCTTTTACCTGATTGCTATGAAACCTGCCTTTGTTTTTCGATTCCGTTGGCTTTTTTTCGCCTTTTGGCTGTTTAGCTCCCCGGTGTTGGGTCAAAAAGTAGCCTTGGTGTTGAGCGGCGGCGGTGCCAAAGGGGCTGCTCATCTGGGTGTCATCAAGGCTTTGGAAGAAAACAACATCCCGATCGACTACATCATCGGTACGTCGATGGGCGGCGTAGTGGGGGGCTTTTACGCTGCCGGCTATTCGGTCGAAGAGATGGAAGAATTGATCAAGTCGGAAGATGTACTCAACTGGGTAACCGGCGTACAGGACGAAAAATACCGCTATTTTCTCTACCGACGCGAAGAAAACGCCAGTATGCTTTCGCTGAAGCTTTCGCTCGATTCGCTGCTGAAAGCCAGCATCAAAAGTACGCTGGTAAACGACAACGGGCTCAACTTTGCCTTGGCTTCTTATTTGGGGCAGGCTTCGGCGCGTG
>DMHB01000107.1 GCA_003449595.1 Microscillaceae bacterium
CCCCCTTCGAGGGCCAAAGTGCTGAATGCCAATGGCATTATCCGTGTGGCGGGGCATTTTTTCCAATACACCCGCCAATACATCAAAATTATTGAAGGGGGCGACGAGCGCCAAATTCCGAAACTATTAACAGCCACCCAAGACGATAGGGTAGCTAAAATTCGAGTATTTCCGTTGACCGCAGGAAATAGCACAGCCAGAACAGGTAATTTTACGGTAAATTGTTTTACTTGTATAGACAAATTAAATTATACTTGGGGAAATGCAACTGTTGAGTATGCAGAAATGTATGGTAATGTAATTGGTCAAGAATATAGCTATCCTATATATGGAGCACCACAGTTAGTTTGTCCAACCGACGACGGTGGAACACCCTTACAAGGCCCCGACAGCGAGCCTTATTGTTATTATGCCCAGTTTATCGTAGGTTATGGAATCAATAGTATTTTAAGAATTGATTTTTTCGCAAGGAGATCACTAAAGGAATGGTGGATGACTTGGTTTGATTACCCGACTTTCTACAGAAGAAGAACAGTATCAGGCTCATACTCCATAAATGGAATAGTTCAACCTTATTGGATTCAATTACATAATGTGGCAAATATCTCTCAAACATTATATGATGGATCTTATGCTGATTTTTCTGGTGTTCTTTTCTTTGAGGATTATTTTACATTCCCAGGTACTTACGTTGTCACAGATTCTTGTCCCGGTGATAACAGAACGCCAGATCGAAAGAGATACCATACCTGTCGTGTTGACTTCTAAAAAAATGATTACTAAATTATTACTTCCGCTTTCTCTTTGGGTTATTTGTTTTCTATCGCAAAACGAAGTTTTTTGTCAAGAAACCACCCAATCTATACCCAAACAAAGGATCATTTCTTTGAATCACTACTTATTAAATGTCGGTTTTGTACACAGCTTAAATTACGAAAAAATAGTTTTCACAAAAAATGCTTGGCAAGTGGGTGTGCAGGTCGGTTTGGGGTGGGGTATCTATTACCAACCCATTATATTCAACATCAATTTTGCTCAAATGCGTCCTGATAACAGATGGATACTTCCGGTTGCGGTGGTTTTGTCGTGGGGCAAGAGAGCCAGCAAGTTAGACTTGATAGCAGAATATCTTTTTTATTATGCACGACCTTCTCAATATACCGCCTTCGTCGCACCATACGATCACTTTTCTAATACGCTACAAGCCGGTATAGGCTGGCGCTTGCAGCCTTTAAGGGGTGGCTTTTTTGTTAACGCGAGCCTAAAAACCGTTTTACTCAATGCTGAAACTGTTAGCCCGGCAGGTAACAATGGCAAAGAAGGATGGCGGTTTGGCTACCTAACCAACGGAAATTCTACTCAAATTACAATTACAGCACAAATTAAGCTGGGAGTTGGCTGGGTTTTTCCTTATGCCAAAAAAAGTAAGTTATCGAAAGAGTGAAAACGCAAAACCAATAAGATTTTGGCTAAGTATTCCAGATTATGAAAAAAAGGAACGCATCCTTAATGCTGCTATATGTGGTTTTACTCTTTTGCCTAAATACTACACCTGTTGCAGCACAAATGAGGAAGTTTGAAAAAGTCAACAAGCATATTGTTTCATTTAATCTGAATACTATAGCTGTATTTCCAGTTTATAGTCTTCATTATGAGCGTATAGCTTTCAAGAAAAAGTCTTGGCAGTTTGGCTATCAAATTGGGTTGGGTTTTGGAAGAAAAACTGAAGCTAATTTCATCATAAATGCTGGAAGCATCGGCACTTATAGATACAATATTTACGCTGTACCCATGGCTGCCATTTTATCTTGGGGTAAGCGAGCTAATAAGTTAGACTTTATTGCTGAATATGTTTTTCTTTATGCCAATCCACCTCAATTCCAAGGGGCATTGTTCCAAAAACCTTATGATTTATATACAAATACACTATTGGCAGGCTTAGGCTGGCGCATTCAACCTACAGGCGGGGGCTTCTTTTTACAACTTAATCTTAAACTCGCCATTATAAGCGTTGAAAGTGTTAATCCTGGCTTTAATCAAGGCAAGGCAGGCTGGATAATGGGTGATTTTATAGATAGAAAGGAAACCCAAATTAAATCACATGCGCAACTTGGTATTGGCTGGGTTTTTCCTTATACCAAAAAAAATAAATCACCCCAAGAGTAAAGACCATCAACCCAGTCAAGCTTTTAAGAACTGGCTGGGTTATTTTTTAAATTTTACTCATCCAAGTACAAAACCACAACCCTTACAAACCAACAATCCCCAAAATGGCTAAGAAATTGGCCGCATTGGCTTGGCACGAAAAACGTTTTACAACCATTTCGCGGGCAGCTATGCCTATGCGTTGGCGCAGTGAAGCCTCTTGAAGGAGTTTTGTCAAAGCTGCTTCCCAATCGGTTTCTTGATGGCACCAAAATCCGTTTACTCCATCTTGTACAATTTCGGTATTTACGCCTATCGGCGACACCAATGCAGGAATGCCCAACGCCATATATTGCAGCGCTTTGAACCCACACTTTCCCTTTGCCCAAGCATCTTCTGTCAAGGGCATTAATCCAATATCAAACTGCAAAAGGTCGGGTATTTCAGTGGCTTTCTGCCAAGGTATAAACTTATAAAAAGGCAATTGGAAGTCGGGATTTTGGTCGGCAATTACGCAAAACTGAAAAGCATAACGTTCGGCCAACCGTTGCAAAACCGGCAATAGTGGCTGCAAATACGGCAAGGTAGAGTGGGTACCGGTCCAACCAATAATGGGCAGCGCATCGGGAGTTTTGGGCACAGCAGGC
>DMHB01000468.1 GCA_003449595.1 Microscillaceae bacterium
GTGTCTAAAAAAAGTATAAATTATTTTCCCTTTCAAATACATTTTCATCACAGAATAATGAAAACGAGAAACTACAAGCAGTTCAATTTTTGATTTTTTTTGATAAATTTTTGAATAAAAAACAGAATTTTGGCATTTACACATCCAAAAAAAAACAAATCACTCCTTTTAACCTATCTTTGTGTAGTAACCTGAAAATTTTTGAACTATGAAGCTTTTAAAACGACTATTTTTATTACTCCTTTTTATCGCATCCGGAGTACTGCTGTTAAGTCTTGTCTATGTTTATTACTCTTCGCCTAAATATGCCGGCGAGTTAACAATAAAAGGGCTAAAACAAAAAGTAGAAGTGTTTTATGATGAGTACGGCGTGCCACATATTTATGCGCAAAACGAAGAAGATGCCTATTTTGCCCTCGGGTATGTGCAAGCACAAGACCGTTTGTTTCAAATGGATTTGCTCCGTAGGGTAGGCGGGGGGCGTTTGGCCGAAATCTTGGGCAATGAATACCTGGAGCAAGATAAATTTATGCGAACCCTTGGCTTGGCTGATAATGCGCGCCGCTATGCCGCCAAATATTTGGCCGAGCGCAAAGAACCCTATCAAAAAGCTGCATTTGCCTATTTGGACGGCATCAATACATTCATTGCGCAAGGGGTTACCCCGCCAGAATATCTTTTGACCGGCATCCCTAAAGAACCTTTTAAACCTGAAGACATTTATGCTGCGATGGGTTATATGGCTTTCAATTTTGCCCAAGGCTTTCGTACCGACCCCTTACTTACCAAAATCAGCCAAACCTATGGCGAATCCTATTTAGCCGATTTGGGCATTGCCCACCAAACAGGCGAGGCGAAAATTCCGATACACAACACACAAAGCAAAGACAAAAAAGTCCACGTCATTGCCCCAGAAAAAATATCTTCGGCTATCAGTAGTTTATTAGAAAAAAGTCCTATCCCTCCCCTTACGGGAAGTAATAGCTGGGTGCTGTCGCCTTCCAAAACCACGACCGGTAAGGTAATTCTTTGCAACGATGCCCACGTAGCCTACAGCCAACCCGCGGTGTGGTATGAAGCCCACTTAGAAGCTCCGGGATTAAGTTTTTATGGCCATCATTTAGCCGGTTCGCCCTTTGCGATGATAGGCCACAACCGCCAGGTGGCCGTTGGGATGACGATGCTGCAAAACGATGACATTAATCTTTATCAGGAAAAACTAAATCCCAACAACCCCAACCAAGTCTGGGTCAACGACCAATGGCAAGATATTGAAATCCGTGAAGAGGTGATCAAAGTGAAAGGAAGCACAGATGTAAAACTTCAAATCAAAACCACCCGGCACGGCCCTATTCTGAACGAAGCCTTAGAAATACTGAAAAGAACAAGCCAAGCACCCATTTCGGCTTGGTGGACATATACCAAACTTGATAACTTAGCCCTACAAACAGCCTATCAAATAGCCAAACTTAGCAGCTTGGATGAAGCCCGTCAGTTGGCTGCACAAATTCACGCCCCAGGCCTCAATGTAATGTATGGCGATACGAAAGGCAATGTTGGCTGGTGGGGCGCGGCGCGTTATTTGAAATTGCCAGAAGGCACTAATCCTAAGTTTATTTTAGATGGTGCAAGCGGCAAGGATACTCCGCTGGGATATTATGAGTTTTCGGAAAACCCACAGGCCGAAAATCCACCTTGGGGCTATGTTTACTCGGCCAACAACCAAACCGATAGCACGATGAAAATGCTTTACCCGGGTTATTATTCCGTTGGCGACAGGGCTACGAGGATTCAACAGTTGCTCAACCAACAAGCGAAGTTCAGCATAGCCGATATGAAAAAAATGCAAGTAGATGTGGTTTCGCCTGCGAACCCTATACTGGCCAAAAAAATAGTGCAAATCTTGGCACAAGACAAAGCGGCTAACCAGTCGTCGTTACACCAACAAGCCCTCCAAGTGTTAGCATCGTGGAACGGAGATCACCAAGTAACCGATGTAGCTCCTACGATTTATAACCACATTATTTTCAAAGTGGTGTATGCCACCTTTCAAGACGAATTGGGTAAAACCGACTTTGAAACTTTTTTGCGCACCCCTTTGATGAAGCACACCCTGCCTATCATCATCGATAAAGATGGTTCGCCTTGGTGGGACGATGTCAATACAAAAGACAAGAAAGAAACGCGCAGTGAGCTGATAATCAAGGCTTTTAATGAAAGCATAGCCGAGTTAGAAAAGAAGTGGGGCAAAGACCTCCAACAATGGCAATGGGGCAAAGCCCATACCTTAGAGCACAAACACGTGCTGGCTCGCAATAGCTTGTTCAGGTGGTTGCTTAACGTAGGCCCTTTCCCGGTGATGGGCAGCAACGAAGTGGTCAATATGTCGAACTTTACCTACGTTGCCCCGGCTGATTACCGGGCAGCAGCCGGTCCTTCCAAACGCATCATTATTGATTTTTCGGACATAGAAAACTCACTTTGTGTACTTCCAACAGGGCAGTCAGGGCATTTTTGGAGTAAATTCTACAGCAACCAAGCCACTATGTATAATGAAGGCAAGTACAGAAAAATGTTGATGAATCGCCAAGTAATCGAAAAAGGCTCGAAGCTGGTTTTACAGCCCCTTTGAGTGCTGATTAGCCAAGCGCTTTGCAATAAGAAAGGCTGTCAACCTTATGTGTTTGACAGCCTTTGTGCTGTAAGAGAAGGACTCGAACCTTCACGGAGCGGTTAGCCATTGCCAAAACAAGGTTTATTCCGAACTCTCCACCCCCGAGACAGGAGGGCATGTCTGCCTATTCCATCACCTTACAAGGTCGTTTTGAATGATACAAAGTAAAGGATATGCAATTAATTTTGCAATATTCTTAACTAATTATCAAAAAATTTAGTTAAATCGAAAAATACAAATCATTTTATACAGAAATCGAAAAATAGTGTTGTCCAATGCCCAAAAATTTAGAAATCGATAATACAGATCTGAAAATCTTACAGATTTTGGCCGAAGATGCCTCCGTACCCTATACCGAAATAGCCCAACGGGTATTTGTATCGGATGGTACAGTACACGTAAGGATGAAAAAATTGAAAGAAATGGGAGTAGTCAAAGGCTCGCAACTGATCATAGATTATGCCGCCTTGGGCTGGGATGTTACGGCTTTTGTTGGCATTTATTTAGAAAAAAGCTCACAATACGAGCCCGTTGTGGAAGCCTTGCGTGCCATCCCCGAAATTATCAACTTGAATTATACCACCGGCGCTTACAGTATTTTTGCCAAGTTGGTTTGCCGTGATACCAAGCAACTGATGGAAATACTACACGGCAAAGTGCAAAATATAGTAGGGATTCAACGTACCGAAACATTTATTTCCTTAGAAGAACCCATCAACCGCCATTTGATGCTGTAATATTGGCAAATATCAAAAAAATACTTACATTTCATTTTCCAATTCATTTATATCAACCTTTTTAGCAATCTTCCTTGTATGAATCTGGGTGTTTGGTTCGCTTCTATTTGCCTCGCTGTCTGGGTAACACTGGGTGGTTATATTTATACTTGTCATTGCAGAATGCTTTGCGACGAGCTAAAGGCGGTTGTGAAAACAGGCGAAGCCTCTTCTTCGCCCTCCAAAACTACTGCACGAGCGATGCAGGTATATTACCAAGATAAATTGGTGATGAGTGCGCCCGCCGAAGTCATTTTCCAAAACTCACAAGCAACCCCCGAGCTACCCGAAGCGAGTCGGTTTCTGCCAGATTCTTTGCGGTTTTATTTGCTTCATAACCCCAACAAAGTATTGGTTATCAAGGGTTTATACTTGGCTAAAGAACAAAATTCAACCTCTTTCGAGAACTTGGGAATTGCCCGCGCCGAAGCTTTCAAAGGGCTGATCAACAACGATTTTAATCCACAACAAATACGCATTGCTTCCGCTGCTACCTCCGCCAACGGGGCTGAAACTGGCTTGCTGCAACTCAGCATCGAAGATTTGCCCGCAGTAACCCAAGAGAATGCCGCCGCCATTACGCTGAAAGACCCTAAACAACAGTTCAAAGCCGAGGAACTGAAAATACTTCAAAGCAAACAGTTTGTTTATTTTCAGACTGGAAGCAGCTTGATGCTTGAAACAGCGGAAAGCCGCACCTATTTTCAATTGCTTAAACAGTATCTGACCGCCTATCCAAACAGCCAAATTCAGCTTACCGGCCATACCGATAACCAAGGCTCGGAAGACATCAACCTGCCTTTGGGCTTGCAGCGCGCCGAAGATGTAAAACTACGGCTGGGGCAACAAGGCTTGCCTACCCGGCAAATTACAACGGCCTCGCAAGGAAGCAAGCAACCCATTGCTGACAACAACACCGAAGCAGGGCGCTACCAAAACCGCCGTGTTGAAATTAATTTCCTAAAACAAGAATAAATAATTGATAACCAATACTTTAAAGCTAATTTAACCGTATGGATGCTATCGTCGCTTTTTTTACTGCTGTTGTATGGCTGCTGGGTTCTGCTGCGCTGGGCGGGCTAATTGTGTATTTGTTGATGAACCGCCGCCTCAAGCGTATCGCCAACCAATTGAATAGTTTGCAGCAAGCACACGCCAATTTAGAAGTGGACTGCCAGCGCAAGCAACGCGAACTGAAAGTAGAAATAGAAGCCCGCGACCGCAAATTGGCGGCGTTGAGCCAAGCGCAAACACAAGATTTTAAAAAAGATTTCAACGAGCCTTCTCCGGCTATTTCCACGCAAGCGACACAAGACGAGGAATTGCTGGCCACACTGGGCAAACTAAAAGGAGAAAATGAAGCGCTGAAGGCGAACTTATTCATCAAACAACAAGAAAACCAACAAAAAGAACTTGAAATTGGCCGACTTAACCAAGAACTCAAGGCATTGCAACAAAACACCCCTGATGCACTCTCCGAAGAGTTGGGGGTTTCCAAAAAGGAAAAATCTTTGGCAAAAATCAGAGAAAAAGCCCTAAGTTTTGATTATAGCAACATAGGCACTGCTTCGGCCTCTGAAAAAGATGATTTGAAAATCATTGTAGGCATCGGGCCGTTCATAGAAGAAAAACTCAACGCCTTGGGTATTTTTACTTTTGCCCAAATTGCCCGTTTCAATGCGCAAGACGTGGAGCAGGTTACAGAAGCCATCGAGTTTTTTCCGGGACGTATTGAGCGCGACGAGTGGATTGAGCAGGCCAAGGTTTTAAGCAAAAAATAAGTCTAAAAAACAGCTTCTGCCGAAATAAGGCTGCCCGATCAGCCTACTACTTGTTGTTCGATGAGGGCGATGAATAGGTGGATGACCTTGATGTGAATTTCTTGGATGCGGTCGGCATATCCAAAATGAGGCACCCGAATTTCGACATCGGCCAAACCAGCCATTTTGCCTCCATCTTTTCCCGTAAGGGCTACTACCCGCATTCCTTTTTGCTTGGCTGCCTCGATGGCTTTCAATACGTTGGCAGAGTTGCCGCTGGTGCTGATGGCCAACAACACGTCGCCTGCCTGCCCCAAACCTTCGATAAAGCGCGAAAAGACAAATTCATATCCATAGTCGTTGCCCACACAACTCAGATGACTGGGGTCGGAAATGGCAATGGCTGCTAATGCGGGGCGGTTCTCGCGGTAACGTCCTGATAACTCCTCGGCAAAGTGCATAGCATCGCAGTGCGACCCGCCATTGCCACAAGAAATAATTTTCTTCTGCTGTTTGAGCGCTTCGGCCATCAATACAGCCGCTTTTTCAATCAATAAGGTCTGTTGAGGGTCTTGTAGAAACCGCTCCAGTACCCGTTGTGCTTCCTGAAGTTCTTGACGGATAAAATCTTGCATAATCAAAAGGAGAAGAGGGGGTCAGATTTTTTGAATAATGATTGTAAAACTATGAAGATTTTGCCGCAGCAACAACACAGAAAAACGAAACAAGTCAGCGCGCCCTAAGGCTTTTTGTGTAAATTGAGCTGATTTTAAAATAGCTTAATTCCTCTATTCAGTAACCAATATGGAGATTTACAACAACAAAACCAACTTCAAATTAGGGTTTGTAATCATTGCTTTGATAATGGGCGCAGGCACGGTGGTATATACAAGTATTTTGGTTAGAAAACTGGCAGAACGCGAACAGAAATTAATAGATCTTTATGCCCAGGCGCTGAAGTTTGCTGTAAACCCTAATACTACGGATGATTTGACATTTTTGCTCCAAGAAATCATCAAAACCAACAATTTTATTCCGGTTATTTTGAGCACGCCACAAGGCAAAATCATTAGCTATCGCAATATTGAAGTGCCTACTCCTTCTACGCCCGATCGCGAAAAGCGCTTTTTGGCGCGTGAGTTGGTGCTTATGAAACAGCAACACACCCCTATCGAGGTAGAATTTGGAAGTCCTGACAGCAAGAATCTGATTTACTACCGAAACTCGGATATATTATCCCAACTTAGTTACTACCCTTATGTACAGCTCACCATTGTGGGCATTTTCGGCTTTCTTACTTATTTGGCCTTTAGTTATTCGCGCAGAGCAGAACAAAATAGGATTTGGGTAGGGTTGGCCAAAGAAACAGCCCACCAGTTAGGCACGCCCATTTCATCCTTACTGGCTTGGGTAGATTATATGCAGGCCGATCCGGACTTTGACCGCGATGAGCTTATTATGGAAGTCAGCAAAGACATCAAAAGGCTGGAAATGATTACTGCACGTTTTTCGCATATTGGCTCTGAGCCGCTCATCAAGCAAGAAGATGTCTATTTCATTGTGCTTGGGGTGATGAATTATTTGCAAAAACGCATTTCCACAAAAGTAAAAATCAGCTTAGAAAACCGGCTTAACAAACACAAGACCATTCCGTTGAACCGATATTTGTTTGAATGGGTAATTGAAAACATCGTCAAAAATGCAGTAGATGCTATGGCCGGTGTAGGCGAACTAAAAGTAAGTGTGGAGGAAAATATAGAGGGCAAAATCGTAATTGATATTGCTGACACAGGCAAAGGAATCCCCAAAAAAGAAGTCAAAAGAGTTTTTAATGCCGGATTTACCACCAAAAAGAGGGGTTGGGGGCTTGGGTTAACGTTAGCCAAAAGGATTATTGAAAATTACCACAAAGGCAAAATTATGGTAAAACATACAGAGGTCAATAAAGGCACTATTTTTAGAATTATGCTTAATCCATAGTTTTTGAAAACTACTTGAATTTTTACAAGAAAAGATTTAACTTAGTCAATGCTTCACAGCCCTATAACTCTTTTTGACAACTAACTTCACTTACAATATTATGCAAGAGTTTATACAGTATGTTTATGACTTAGAGCTATTATGGTTTCATTATTTGCTCATTTTTATCCCCATTGCCATCGTTTATATGGCCATCAAGGATGTTTTTTTCAATAAATCACAAACCATCAAACATAATTTCCCCGTGGTTGGCCGGTTGCGCTATCTTTTAGAAAGCATTGGCCCCGAGCTTAGGCAGTACATTGTGGCCAATAACCGCGAAGAACTCCCCTTCAACCGTAGCCAACGCTCGTGGATCTATGCCTCGTCGAAAAAAGAAAATAATTACGAAGGATTTGGCACAGACAAAGATATTTATGCAAGCGGACACATTTTCATCAACCCTTCTTTGTTTCCCTATGCCATTCCCGAAGGCCACCCCAACCAAAAAGACCCTTACTTCTTGCCCTGCGCCAAAGTAATGGGGCCACACAATGGCCGTAAACGCCCTTTCCGGCCTTATTCAGTAGCCAATATATCGGCTATGAGTTTTGGCTCGTTGTCGGCCAATGCACTGTCGGCCTTGAACAAAGGGGCTTTGATGGCAGGCTGCTACCACAACACCGGAGAAGGCGGACTTTCGCCCTATCATAGTTTTGGTTCAGATGTTATTTTCCATTTTGGCACAGGCTATTTCGGTGTACGCGATGCAAAAGGCAATTTTGATATGCAGAAATTGGTAGAGTTGGTTCAAAATAATTCTTTCGTCAGAGCGATCGAAATCAAGCTTTCGCAGGGAGCCAAGCCCGGGAAAGGCGGGGTGCTGCCTGCCCAAAAAATCACCAAAGAAATAGCCGAAATCAGGCATATACCCCGAGACAAAGACGCACTCTCGCCGGTAAACCACACCGCTTTTACCAATGTCCCCGAGTTGCTCGACTTCATCGAACGCATTGCCGAAAACACCGGTTTGCCAGTTGGGTTCAAATCGGCAGTGGGCAAATTGGAAATGTGGCGCGAGTTGGCCGACAGAATGGTGCAAACAGGCAAAGGCCCTGATTTTATCACCATCGATGGTGGCGAAGGTGGTACAGGCGCAGCGCCGCACGCTTTCGCGGATCACGTGTCGCTTCCTTTCACGTTTGCTTTTACCTCTGTTTACAAAATCTTTTTAGAGCGAGGCCTGACCGATCGCGTTGTGTTTATTGGTTCGGGCAAGTTAGGCTTTCCGGCCAGTTCGTTGTTAGGCTTTGCAATGGGTTGCGATTTAATCAATGTAGCACGTGAAGCGATGCTTTCCATTGGCTGTATCCAAGCGCAAATTTGCCACACTAACAAATGCCCTGCAGGAGTAGCTACACAAAATAAATGGCTACAGTCGGGTTTAGACCCGACGCTAAAATCAGTCCGTTTCTACAATTACATCAGAACACTGCGAAAAGAAATACTCGAAATAGCACACGCTTGCAACTATGAGCACCCCTGCCAAATGACTATGCACGATGTAGAATTGGTAACCGGCGATACCAACCTAACCAATACTTTGGCCGAAAACTATGGCTATGAAAAAGCTACTGTGGCCTTTCCGGGGATGGTTGAATTGCTGAATTGCCCACATTTAGGCGGATTGGCTACTCAGAAACAACCTGTTGTGCTTACATAATTACCAATTATTTTTTTGCATTATTCACCGACTTAAAAAAAAGAGTACTATATTTATCAGTTATTTTGAAGGGCGCACACCCTTCTGCCCTAATTTGATTGATATAGGTACTCTACTTTTTAATTCCCGGCAATCGTGCAAAAAACAACTCTACAGAAGCACAAGAAATATTATCTACTTTGTATTTCTCTTGCCATTACATTCTTTTGGGGATGGAAGGCGCATCAACAATTTAATCTTACAAAAAAAACAATTCTTGAAACACCTTCTTGGAGTGCTCCTGAAGAGTTTCTGGGTACTATTTTACAAAGAGAATCTTTCGACCCTGAATTATTTTCCATTCAAACAATTGACGCTGCCCACCAATATCTTGAAAAAAAAGCAGCTCAAATGGGTATCCCAACACAACAAAATGTAAAATTTGTAGAACAAGTAGATCAATTTGTCAAGCAGCGATTTTTTCACGCCTATGCTACCTACTCTGCACAAGATCATTGCTCAAATGGATAGAACGATATGGGTGGCTTGTAAGCCTAACAATTGTCTTCTTGCAATTACTCGCGATTGCTATGCCTAATATTTACCAAAGCATTAAAGCTAATACGCTGCTGTGGTTAACAGATTTATTGCCTTTAGCACGCACACAAGCTAATTTTTGATCTTTTTTTGAAATAACCGAACTTTTTCTGAAATTTAAAGTTGTGTAAAATAAGATTTAGAGCTGTCTAAATCTTATCTTTGCGTTAGATCTACCCATCCTTTTTACCCTTGTCTATGCTTTCCTACTTCAAAGAACTACACCCTGTTTGGCAAGCGTTGTTAGCCACCTGTTTTACTTGGGGGATGACCGCAGCCGGGGCTTCGCTGGTTTTCTTTTTCCGCGAAATCAACCGCAAAGTTTTAGATGGTATGCTTGGTTTTGCAGCTGGTGTTATGATTGCAGCCAGTTTTTGGTCGTTGTTAGCCCCCGCCATCGAAATGGCCGAAATGCAGCAAGTACCGGGTTGGATTCCTTCTGTGATTGGCTTCTTATCGGGCGGACTTTTTTTACTACTCATCGACAAATGGCTCAAACGCGTACAGATCAATCCCCCCCAAGAAATTAAAAATATAGATAAAGCCAGTTGGCGGCGAAGCTTGTTGCTGGTTTTTGCCATTACCCTGCATAATATTCCTGAAGGATTGGCCGTAGGCGTAGCTTTTGGCGCTCTGGCTTATAATTTACAATCGGCCACCTTGGCTGGAGCGATGGCTCTGGCTTTGGGCATTGGCATTCAAAATTTCCCCGAAGGTACAGCTGTTTCCGTACCACTTCGCCGCGAGGGTTTAAGCCTGCGTAGTAGTTTTTGGTATGGCCAACTTTCGGGCATCGTAGAGCCAATAGCCGGCGTTTTGGGTGCAGCTGCCGTACTTTTAGTGCAACCTTTACTACCCTATGCCTTGGCGTTTGCAGCAGGAGCGATGATTTTCGTAGTGGTCAAAGAAATCATCCCCGAAGCCCAAACTCAACGTGATACAGATTTAGCAACTATCGGGGTGATGTTAGGCTTTGCAGTGATGATGAGCTTGGATGTGGCCTTAGGCTAACAATTAAAAAATTTATGACAAGGCTATAAAAGCCTTTTTTTACGCAATAAATTTTAGACAAGTCTAAAAAATAGTTTATAGTACTATGGCAAATAATTTTCACCTTATACTCTTCTTCTTTACAACTTTCTTACTTAGAACAACCATACTCGCTTATGCACAAGGCTCAACCGGAGGCATAGAAGGATATGTAAAAACTACAGACGGAATCCCTGCTTCTTTTGTAAACATCATTTTAAAGGGCAGCACTTGGGGTACTATCACTAACGAAGAAGGATATTACCGTTTCACAGAAATTCCGGAAGGAGTATATACCCTGCAAATATCCGGTATTGGCTACCAAGATACTGAAAAACCTGTACGAGTGTTAGCCGGAAATACTTTGCAGATAGCGCCTTTTTCACTTGAAGAAATAACCGAAGAACTACAAGAAGTAGTAGTGAGTGGCTCGCTCCGCGAAGAAAGTAGAGCCGACAGCCCTATTCCGATCGAAATTTATGGAAGGCGTTTTTTCCAACGTAACCCTACTGCTTGTTTTTTTGAGTCGCTAAGCCTTGTCAATGGGTTAGTGCCTCAATACAATTGTAACGTTTGTGCCACTGGCGATATTCACATCAACGGAATGGATGGTCCATATACAATGGTTTTGATCGATGGAATGCCTATTGTAAGTGGCTTGGCAACCGTATATGGCTTAAATGGTATTCCAAATAGTATGATCGAACGGGTGGAAGTAGTGAAAGGCCCGGCTTCAACTATGTACGGCTCCGAAGCCGTTGGTGGGTTGATCAACATCACCACCCGAAGCCCCCAAAAAAGCCCTGTGTTTGCTTTGGATGTTTTTACAACTTCGTGGGCAGAGCATAACACCGATTTAAGTACTAAATTCAAACTGGGTAAAATCTCTGCCTTGGTCGGACTTAATTATTTTGACTTCCGACAACGCATCGACCGTAATAACGACGGCTTTATGGATATGCCGCTGCAACAAAGAATTTCTCTGTTCCAGAAGTATAATTTCGAGCGCGCCCAAGGACGCACGGCTTCCATCGCCGCCCGGCTGTTTTATGAAGATAGAACAGGGGGACAAACGACCTTTCAAGCCAATACGCGAGGGAATGACCAAATATATGGCGAAAGTATTCACACCAAACGGTTCGAACTAATTGGCAACTACCAACTTCCTATCTCCAAAGAAAAAGTAATATTTAGCGGCTCTTACACCGCACACTACCAAGACTCCTACTATGGCACCACCTATTATGTAGGAAACCAACACATTGGTTTTGGGCAATTGTTTTGGGATAAAAAAATAGGAAAACGCCACCAGTTGCTTGTTGGTGGAGCTTTGCGATATACTTGGTATTTGGATAATTCGCCTGCGACCCGAGGCTTTGGAGCCGATAGCGCTTTACAAAAACCAGCTCAAACTTATTTGCCGGGTATATTCATCCAAGATGAAATTTCTATCCACGAAAAACACAAACTACTACTTGGCTATCGATACGATTACAATAGCGTTCACGGGGGAATTAGCTCGCCCCGTATAAGCTACAAATGGGCTTTCAATCCCCGAAATATTTTCCGCCTCAGCGCCGGCAATGGCTTTAGAGTGGTCAATTTGTTTACAGAAGAACACGCTGCGCTGACGGGTGCCCGGCAGGTAGTAATCCGTGAAAGACTAAACCCCGAAACCTCGTGGAATGTAACCCTCAACTTTCAGAAAAATATCCAATGGGCAGGAGGTAATTTGGCTTTAGAAACAGGTGCTTTTTATACCTACTTTACCAATAAAATAGTTGGCGACTTTATGTCGAATCCTCAGCAAATTATTTACGATAATTTACAAGGATATGCCGTTTCGCGAGGGTTCAGTGCCAAAGCCGATTTAGATTTGGACAATGGGCTAAGCATTGCACTGAGTGGTACTTGGATGGATGTTTTTCAACAAGAAAAAGATTCGACCCAGGCTTGGCAGAGGCTTCCCCAACTGCACGCGCCGTCCTTTCAAGGTAATTTTTCTGTAAGTTATACGGTTGCCAAATGGGGACTAACGATAGATTATAATGGCTTGATTTACAGCCCAATGCAACTGCCTGTGTTGCCGGATGACTTCAGACCGGCCACCTCGCCTTGGTTTACGATTCAAAACATTCAATTTACCAAGCAATTCAAAAAAGGATTCCAATTGTATGGCGGGGTAAAAAACCTATTCGATTTCCTGCCCCAAAACCCTTTGATGCGCCCCTTCGACCCTTTTGACCGATTAGCTTTTCAGGCAGACGGCTCCCCAACCGACACCAACCCACAAGGCTACACCTTCGATACGGCCTATAATTATGCACCTATGCAAGGAATACGTGGCTTTTTAGGCATCAGATATACTTTCAAATAGTCAAAACTCGTACCTTTGTGTATCACTTTTTACTAAGACCCATGACATTCATTTCTACACTTTTTTGCTGGATGATGCTTGCCCATACTCCGCAAACCACCACGTGGCTCAAAGTTTCGTTCAGCAATCTGAAGACAGAAAAAGGACAAATTTACTTTGCATTGTATAAAACCAAAGCCAGTTTTATGCAAATAGAACAAGCTGCCTTAGCAGAAGTATTTAGCTTGGCCGATGCCCAAAAAGGAATTTATGTCAGTGTTACGCCCGGCCAAACGTATGCTTTTACTATTTTCCACGACGAAAACGGCAACGGCGAGTTAGACAAAAACGGCTTAGGCATCCCAAAAGAAGGGTATGCTTTCTCCAATAATGCAACTGGGGCATTTGGACCTCCTTCTTTCGATAAGGCAGGTTTTCAGTGTAGCATGGATTGCGAGCAAACCATCAAGTTGAACTACTAAATCAATCATAAAGCGGTACTAATCCGCCCGTATGTACTGCCGCGATATGGCTTCCTTTCGGAAAATATCCTTTCCGTATGAGGTCGCATAAACCAAAGAACATTTTCGCTGTATAAACCGGCTCAACGGGCAGATTCCACGTAGTTTTACAAAATTGGACAAAAGCTGATAACTCAGAGGACTGCTTGGCATATCCTCCAAAGTGATAGGAAGTTTGAATCTCCCAAACAGGCAGGTTTTCTTGTCGGATGGGCAATACGAACTGTCGGACTGCTTCCCGCAAGAAATCTCCTCCTTTCAATACGGATATGCCTATGGCTGTTTGTGCCGGAGCAATGCCGGTTATCAATCCCGCCAAGGTGCTGCCGGTGCCACAAGCACATACAATATAATCGAATGGCACTGGCACGTAGGTCGGAATGAGGCTACAACCTGTAACAGCTTGGTGGTTGGCACCTCCTTCTGGAATCTCATAAAAATCAGGATATAGCGCTAACCACTGTTCCTTTATCTCAGACACATGCTTTTGCCGATAAGTAGCCCTATTGATGTAATGCAAATACATACCTTGCGCCTTTGCAGCTGCCAAAACTGGATTGAGAGGCAGCGTTTCTTCCCCTCGAATAATACCTACCGACTTCAAGCCCAGATGATTACAAGCCATAGCCGTAGCATAAATATGGTTTGAATATGCCCCTCCATAGGTAATAATGCCTCTTTTCTCATTTTTTTGAACATCTTCAAATACATGCAATAGTTTAAACCATTTGTTACCCCGGACTATACCCTCCATCTGGTCTAAGCGCAAAACACCTAGTTGTACTTGCGCATCGGCAAACCAAGGATGATAGAGTAATTGGTAGGGGATATGAAAAGGATTTCTCAAAATTGAAGGAAGTTTTGTAACTTTGGATTGTATTACTCACTGAATAACGATGAAATTGGAAGGTTTTCAAGTGGTTTCGCAGAAATTATTCAAAATATCGCTCACCTTTTTGTTGTGGGCTGGTTTAAACAGTGCAGGAATGGCACAAGAAATAAAGCAGTTTAGTGGCCAATTAGTGCAAAAACCTTGGTCAAAAACAGGTCAGAGTTATTGCGCGCAAGGCAGTGATTACTGGGTTTTAGTAAGTGAACAAGGCGAAGAATATGTGTTAGCATTTGATAAAAAACTAAAAATCAGCAAGCACATCGATAAATTTGTAACCATAGAAGGATACATGAAAGAAAAGCGCATTGAGTTTAACGATAAAGTGCCTAACCAACATCCCATAAGCTACAATCCTATCAATGGCCAAGTTGAAAACACTTATACGTGCGAAGTACTGGTTGTTATAAAGATTTTGTAGGGTGGCTCAATAGCTTAAGGAAGATCTTTTACCAAAGATAAATTTGTTATAATGACAAAATAAGCCGGTAAAATTAAAGAGTTATCTACCAAATACATTTAGAGATGTGGAGA
>DMHB01000138.1 GCA_003449595.1 Microscillaceae bacterium
CTAAATGACACCCCGAGCAAAGCATCGACACCATTTTCTGCCCTTTGGCAATGCGTTCGGGAGTAGCTTCTACTTTAAAGGTTACGGGCTGTACTTCATACTTAGGGATGCCGCGCCAGGCGACAAATGCGGCAAAACTGCCAGCCAATACAAGGGCTATGAGTACAAAATAGCCTACAAATTTGAGTACGGTCTTCATTCAATCATTTTGTTTAAGTTAGTTTTTTTGACAAAAACGATGAAGCGATGAAAACCTTTAAAAAAAACAAAATAGTTTTTTAGTCAGCCACAGCCTTGGCTTATAGGGCATCGGCTTTTGGTTTGCCGGTGGGTTTGTTTCGAGGCATCGAAAACCCAGCAAGTGGGTGGGGAGGCTACCGCCGGGTTTTACGGTCAAAACCGAAACATAAAATAAACGGCCAAGAAAATAAAGCCAAACGATACGGCGTAGTTCCACCGGAAAGGCTCGTGCAAACACAATACAGAAAACCCCACAAATACCAAAAGTGTGATGACTTCTTGGATAATCTTGAGTTGTGCCGCCGTAAACTGCCCGTGTCCATAGCGGTTGGCGGGCACTTGGAGGCAGTATTCGAAAAAGGCAATGCCCCAACTTACCAAAATTACTTTCCACAAAGCCTCGTGTTTGAACTTCAAGTGGCCATACCAAGCAAAAGTCATAAAGATATTCGATAAAAAAAGCAGTAAATACACCATACTTGCGTGAATGATAAAAAGGTAAAGAATAGGCGCAAAAATAAACACCACAGCCTTGATTTCCAGAAAGCAGTGGTGTTTTGAGTACAAGTGTGTTAGCGAGGTAGCTATCAGAAAGCCCAAGCCATCATCGCCTCGATGCTGGCGCGGTCGGGCGCTTGGCGCAATTGCAAGGAGGCAGGCTGTAGGTTTCGTATCAGCCAACCCAGCGCAGGGTCGACCCAAGTTTGGCTTTCCGAGTCGCGTTGCTGCATCAGCAGGCCAATTTGGTATAAGCGTGTGAGTGTGCCAAACAAGTCTTTGGCCGTAGTTTCGAGGGTTTCCTGATCGACACCGCCCAGCTGCTTGGCCAACAGTACAATTTGCTGTAGCAGTCCTGTCAAAGCGGCTTGGTGTTGGCCGCCGTGTTGGGCAAAGGTGGCCTGCAAATCTTCACACAAAAAGCTAAATCCCTTCGATTTGAACGAAGCCCGCAGCATATCGAGCAACATAATATTGCCGGCACCTTCCCAGATAGGCAACACCATACAGTCGCGCATAAGTCTGGGGATTACGCCATCTTCGATATACCCCAAGCCGCCTACCAACTCCATACATTCGCGCACAATATAGACCACCTGCGCCGCCGACGAGCGTTTGACCATAGGCGTAAGCAACCGCACCAACTCGGCCTCGCGGGTGTTGCCGTGGTCGGTCAAGTCTAAGGATTGTACGGTGCGCCAAGTAAGGTAAAACTCAGCTTGATACAAAGCCGTGAGTTCAGCCAATTTTTCGCGCACCAAGGCGTGATCTAAGGCATTTCTGCCAAAGGTGGTACGAAAACTCAGGTGTTGATAGGCTTCTATCAATGCCCGCCGAGCGCCCGAAATCGAGCCGATGGCGTTGTAAAGCCTCGACAGGTTGATCATATCGGTCATAATTTTGAAGCCTTCGCCTTCTTCGCCAATGCGTTTGCCGACGGTGTTGGTCAAAATACATTCGGCACTGGCCATCGAGCGCACGCCCAATTTATCTTTCAGACGTACTACGTCCATTGTGTTGGGGCTGCCGTCGGGGCGTTGTTTTTCGATCAGGAAAATAGAAAGCCCTTTGGTGCCTTTCACCTCAGGGTTGGTGCGGGCCAAGGCGAAAATAATTTCTGCGTTGGCATTGCTGCAAAACCATTTTTCGCCATTCAGCAGATAATAATTATCCTGCCAGTGGGTAGCGCTCACCAAGTTAGCGCCCACATCCGAGCCACCGGCTTTTTCGGTCAGAAACATCGCGCCGGTATAAAAATCTTCTAACCGGTGGGTGTAGATATGCGCCAGCAGGCGTTGTTTGTCATCGCTTTCGCAATAGCGGTCAATCAGGCGGGCTACGCCGTCGGTCATACAAAGCGGGCAAAGCAGCCCTGCTTCGGTCATTCCGAACAAAAACGCATTGATAAAGCCTAAGCGGTGCAATTCTGACCCAAAGCGGGTGCGGTTGTCGGGTTGCCATTTGATGCTAAACATCCCCGATTGGATGGCGATGTCGGTCAGGGTGTGGTAGGCCGGATGAAACACGATTTGGTTGAGGGTTTCGCCGTAGTGGTTGCGCTTCACCAATTCGGGTGTTTTTTTGTCGGCCCAATACGACAATTCGTTCATTTGGCCGGCAGCCTCAGCGCCGAGTTTTGTCCAGTAAGGCAGCATTTGTGCCCAAGCTTCGGCTGATGCATTTTTTTGGATAAAGTGCCGCAGCATTTTGTCACTTTCAAAAAAATTGGGGCTTTGGCGCGCCGCTTTATCTAATACCCGATTCTTGTCGCTTTGGGTTTGTGTGGGGGTTTGTAACTGCATATCGACAAAGTTTATAGTTCAAAAAAGAGGGCTAAATATACCAAAGCTTTGCCAAAGCGGGCGGAGTTGGGCTTTTATTCTACACAAAAAAGGCTTCACCTTGGGTTTCCCCAACAGTGAAGCCTCTGCATAGCGAAAAGATAAAGGAAATTGAAACAATTAGGCTGCTACTGCCTGACTGGCACTTTGCTTTGAATTGACTGCAAGGCCATAAATGACCAAACCGAAACCGATTTTATTGATGGCATCGCCAATGTTATAGATCAAATCCATATTCTTGATGGCAATCACTCCACGCAGCCAACCATCAGTTTCGATGGCCATATAGCCAATAGGATAAATTGCCCATCCTACCAACACAAACCAAGCCAGTGCCGAAAAGGCATTCAATAAAACAGGATCGTTTGAACTCTTGGCCAATTGACGCGCCGAACCCAACCATACTTCGTACAAAATACCTACATAACCCAAAGTTGAAAGAATGCCCCAAAGTACACTGTTATTGCGGTAAACGGTTTCGCCGAGATAACCAAATATCAACATTACCAATGAATAAAAAATCATCTTCCACAACAAGTCCATCTTAGCGCCAAATGCTTTCAAAATCAGATAAAACTCGACACACATCAACGGAACAGTCAAAATCCAATCAATGTAGCGAAACTGAGTAGGAGAAGTACCGGTGGCCAACCAATAATCGCGCATATACCAATAGTGCGCCGCAGCAATCATTGTAATCAAGCCTGAAATCAACAAGGAAGTTTTCCACTTTCCTTCCACCCGGTTAATTTCCATAAAGAAGAAAACCGAGGCAGCGAACATCGCCATAAACCCAATAAAAAAGGTAAAGCCCACATAATCATTGGCAGCCAAGCCATTGACGTTGGCTGCTAAAATTGATGTAATCAGCATACTACACATAAGCGATTTAGTTTAAATTTTTGAATAAATATTTGTATTTAATTCATACAACCTAATGACAAGGTGTACAATATCTTTGTTTAGTTTTTATGAATAAAAATTAAACAAAAATAAAATTTAACAATTTGGTAACATTGCTCCACATAAATCAAGCCCAACCCAAAGGGATTCGTGTGTCAAATAACATACTTGGAAGCGCCATCGTTGAAAAGTTAGAAACTTTCGTTTGCAATTGCGCAAATATTGTTGAACAGTTGAAACCCATCGTTCAACAAAATCTTGCCGACATTGCCCCTTGTACACCAGTCAAATTTCCTTTTTGCGAATCAAGCCAATTCCACCGTCTTTTTTTGTAATTTTGCAGCCTCAAACCAACGCATCCTTCTTGATATATTTAGATATGAACAAACCCGTCAGAGTAAGATTTGCCCCCAGCCCCACTGGTGCTTTGCACATAGGCGGGGTTCGCACCGCTCTTTTCAACTATATTTTGGCGCGCCAAACCGGTGGGCAGTTTCTACTCCGCATCGAAGATACCGACCAAACCCGCCAAGTGGCTTGGGCCGAGCAATACATTGTCGATAGCTTGCAATGGTTAGGCATTATGCCCGACGAGTCGCCCTGGCAAGGCGGCCCACACGCTCCCTACCGCCAGTCGGAACGCAAAGCCATTTACCACCAATATGTGCAGCAATTGGTAGCCTCGGGACACGCCTACTATGCCTTCGACACCGAAGAAGAACTCAACGCTTTGCGCGAACGCTTGGTAGCCGCCAAAGTCGATAATTTGCAATACAATGCCGCCACCCGCGGAACGATGAAAAACTCCTTCACCCTCACGGAAGCTGAAGTAAAAACCCGCCTCGACGCTGGCGAGCCTTATGTAATCCGCTTCAATATGCCCCGCAAAGAAGAAGTTCGTTTCCACGATTTGATCCGCGGGTGGATAATGGTGCATTCTTCGACCTTAGACGACAAAGTGCTGATGAAATCGGACGGAATGCCTACCTACCACTTGGCCAATGTGGTGGACGACTACCTGATGCAAATTACCCACGTAATCCGTGGCGAAGAATGGCTGCCTTCTGCCCCCCTACACGTGCTGCTTTACAAAGCTTTTGGCTGGGAGCAAGTAATGCCGCAGTTTGCACATTTGCCACTGTTGTTGCGCCCCGACGGCAACGGTAAGCTGAGCAAGCGCGATGCCGATGCGCACGGCTTCCCGATTTTTCCGCTGCAATGGACCTCGCCCGAAGGCGAACAAGTGGCCGGCTTTCGCGAAGCAGGCTATTTGCCCGAAGCGATGATCAACTTTTTGGCCTTGCTTGGCTGGAATCCCGGCAACGACCAAGAAATCTTCGACCTCGATGCGTTGAAAGCCACTTTTAGCTTAGAGCGCATCAACAAAGCAGGCGCTAAATTCGACATCAAAAAAGCCCAGTGGTTCAACCAGCATTACCTGCGCCAAAAGCCCGACGAGCAACTTGTAGCCCTGCTGCAAGCCGGTCTTCAAACCCAAAACATATCAGCCGATGCTTCCAAAGCCGCCAAAATTGTCGCTTTGATGAAAGATCGGGTTACTTTTCCACACGATTTTTGGCGCGAAGCAGGCTTTTTGTTCGAAGCCCCCACTCAATACGATGCCCAAGTCATTGCCAAAAGTTGGACACCGGAAGCAGTTGCTTTTTTAGAAAGCTTTTTGAATGGTTTAAAACAAGTGCCAGCCGCCGAATGGCAAGCCGACACCCTCAAGCATTTGCTGCACGAAACCATCGAAAAACAAGGCTTGAAAATAGGCAAAGTAATGCCTGCCTTGCGGGTTTCGCTCACTGGCGCGGGTGCAGGTCCCGATTTGGCAGCCATTATGGAAATATTGGGCAGCGAACCAACGCTTGCGCGGATTGGACAAGCCTTAGAAAAAATAGCTGTCAAAAACTAAAACAACACCCCTTGCAATCTAATTTTATATTCCAAATAACAAGTCTTTTCATATTTCAATCAATCCCATGGAAATACAACGCCTCATCGATCAAGCCTGGCAAGACCGAAGCCTACTGAAAAAGTCAAACGTACAAGATGCTATCGAAACCATTATTGGCTCTCTCAACCGTGGCACGATGCGTGTGGCCGAGCCTGTGGGCGATAATTGGCAGGTGAACGAATGGATCAAAAAAGCAGTGCTGCTTTATTTCGGCATCCGCGAAATGGAAGTAACCGAACTTAAAATTTTTGAATATTACGATAAAATACCCTTGCGACGCAACCACCAAGCCTTTGGGGTGCGGGTAGTGCCTCCGGCAGTGGCTCGCTTTGGTTCGTTTTTGGGCAAAGGAGTCATTATGATGCCTTCTTATGTCAACATTGGGGCTTATGTCGATGAAAATACGATGGTCGATACTTGGGCTACGGTGGGCAGCTGCGCGCAAATCGGCAAAAATGTACACCTTAGCGGCGGTGTTGGCATTGGTGGCGTGTTAGAGCCGGTGCAAGCTTCGCCGGTCATCATCGAAGATGGGGCTTTCATCGGGTCACGCTGCATCGTTGTAGAAGGTGCCCGCATTGGCAAAGAGGCTGTCTTAGGAGCCAACGTTACCATTACCGGTAGCTCGAAGGTGATCGACGTTACCGGCCCTGAACCGGTAGAATACAAAGGTTTTGTACCTGCCCGCTCGGTGGTCATACCGGGCAGCTATACCAAAAAATTTCCGGCAGGCGAATACCAAGTACAATGCGCCCTGATCATTGGCCAACGCAAAGAGAGCACCGATTTAAAAGTGTCGCTCAACGAGGCGCTGCGTGAAAATAATGTGTCGGTATAGGGATTGCTAGTTATAAGTTCGCCATCAGCAAACTAACGCCCGACATCAGTGCCCCCCCAAAAAACCAAAAAACACCCGCTCGTTTGACGAAGCGGGTGTTTTATTAGTAAGTGGAGAAGATGGGAGTCGAACCCACGACCTCTTGCATGCCATGCAAGCGCTCTAGCCAGCTGAGCTACATCCCCGTTTGGAAAATGTGGATGCAAATATGCAAAAATTTGGTGGTTTTTACAAAATTTGAAAATAATTAAGCTGGTATTTGCCAAGATTTTGCTTATCGCTTTATCTTTGACCTACTGAACGGCTTCTTAATCAATTTCTTTTTTTCAATTATGGCACTTTATTACAATTCTGATGGCAGTTTTAGCCACGACGACGGCGGCGCAGACAAAACCTATCTTTCCGATGGCACCGAGCTACCCTTGAGAGCTTCTTTTTTCAAACGCTATGCAGCCATTGTGTATGCCGAAGCTGCCGGAACCGGTCTCATCAACCAACTGCACCCCGGCGATGCCAATATCCAAATGATTCGCGAGGCTTATGGCATTGTGCGGGCCATGTTCAACTATATGCGCGCCAAAAACTACAAGGCTTCCCTTTCGGGAGGTAGCTATGGCACCAACGACCTGCTGAACGACACCAACCAATACCACGCCATTGGCAGCCCCAATTTCAACGAGTTTTTAAATGCGCCTTCGGGGGGCGACGATGCCAAACGCCAAGCGGTGGTCAAAGCCTTGATCAAGTTTTTTACCCGCGAACTGAGCAGTGTGGATGATATCGACAGCTCGGGGGTGATGTATTGGGACGGACGCGATTTGTTTGTCAAAGGCCCCAACCACGTGCGCAGCCAAAAAGGCATCGAACTTTCTAACTCCGGCATCGGGCAGTTGTATGCCGCCCAAGGGCTGAGCATCAGCAGTTATACGGCCACCAATCCATCGCCTTTTTACAGTGGCCCCTATCTATACCGCGCTGTGTTTGCTGCCGGAGGCACAGTGTTTTTCGTCATCCATCCCGACGCAGTGAATGCCGGTATAGGGGTTTAGCCTCGGGCCAATCCACCAACTTTTTTACATTCACCCGAAAGCATTGCGCTTTGGGGTGTTTTTTTTGGATATTTCGCGCTTGGGGTAGTATTCGTACACCTGTGGCTTTCATTCCAAATGAGCATAGCAATAGAAAACTTAAATCATT
>DMHB01000209.1 GCA_003449595.1 Microscillaceae bacterium
TCTGCGAAGGTTTCTAACCCAAAAACTAACCCTTCAAACCCCTTTTGTTTTATTCTAAGTAACTGTAAAAAATTAATTAAGAGTATTTTGAAAATTGAATTGTACAGGTTTTACCAATCTGATTTCCGCCCTGTCAGGTGTTCTCACCTGACAGTCAGCCCCTTATGGGCGTGAGGTGAAAAAACTCATACGGCATAATGGAGGACGTTCTGTAAGCATAGCCAATCCTTGATCTTAAGATAAAAATAGCTTTTATGTCTCAAGTGGAACAACCCCTGAGACGGCTGTATGATTGCCTTGCCCCCTAACTCGCCCACACCACGCCTATCTGCGCCCTTTCCTCGGGGTCGATGGGTTCGAGATCTTTCAGACGTGCACGCGTAATGCGTTGGTTGTTGCGGTCAAACTCACTCAATTCTTTGCCGGAAAGCGATTCGTCGGACTGGTCGGCCAACCATTTGATAAAGTCTTTGCGGTTGTCGAATACTTTTTCGGGGTAGAAGTTGTTGCCATCGAATACGCTGCCATACACAAATTTTTGCTTGTCAGCATCATAGATAAGTCCCATTCCACAATAATCGCGGTGTGCGTAGGCCACCACGCCGCCTTTTTCGAGGTAAACGGCTACGTTGGTCGCCAAACTATTGCCGTAGGTATTGGGGTTTGTTTTTGCCATCGATAGAAATTAGATTGGATACTGGAAATAAATGCGGCTAAAGGCTCGCATAAGCAAAATTAAATAATCTTTGCAAAAGGTACTTTATTGGCTTGCGCAGGTATTTTACTTTACTACAGAAACCGCCAAATTAGGATTATCAGGATTGACCGCTACTTTTCTCAACGAAGGCACCAAGACCAAATCCATATCTTCCATAGGGATAACCCCCAGCAGCACCTCATCGCCCAACACCAAAGCACCGGTAAAACAATTTCTGTTTTCAAAGCTAATTTGAACAGGGCCTACATAGGGCACAACTTTCTTGCTGCCATCAGCCACTACTACTTCTCGTTGTTCTAACACTTCCAAGCTCAATTGCAAGGCAAGATGTTCAGGAATACAAAGATGCAAAGCCCCTGTATCGGCCAAAGCAGTGGTCGGGATGCTGAGCAAAGCAGGGTTCTTTGGATTAGACAAAAGGATGTTTGCATTGAGTCCCATAATGTGTATGATTTGAGTCCGATTTGTATTGCTCAGTTAATACGGTCTGGTACATAAAATCACTTCTGTAGGCTTACAAACTCCCCAAACTTTCTTCTAAGGTTTTGATTTTGGCTTCAGCATCAGCTAATTTTTGCCGCGAACTGGCGACCACTTCAGGCTTGGCATTGGCCACAAACTTTTCGTTGCTTAGTTTCTTCAACTCGCTTTCCTTGAATCCTTGCAAGTATTCTATTTCTTTGCGGATTTTCGCTTTTTCCTCCTCCAAGTCAATTTCGGCAGTCAATGGCACAAAAAACTCAGCATTTTTAACCAAGAAGGTTACAGCGCCCTCAGGTTTTTTATCAGCCCACTGAATGTTTCCTACACCGGCCAATTTTTGGATAGTAGGCGCAAACTTGGTTTCATACAAGGCTTTGTCTTGCGCATTGAAATATAGGTCTAATACCAAGCTTTTCTTTAGTTTTTTGGCATTGCGGATGTTGTTGATTTGTTGAATAACCTCAAAAATACCATCAGCTTCCGCAATCAATTGGCTGTCAAAGGATTGGGCTTTGGGGAAGGGGCTGGTACAAATGCTTTCGCCCGGCTGACGTTCGGCCAAATTTTGCCAAACTTCTTCGGTAATAAAGGGCATAAATGGATGCAACAAACGCATCAATACATCTAAAAACGATAAAGTGGCTTCGTAAGTCTTGGGGTCGATGGGCTGCGATTTCTTCGCCTCCGCATCATAATCGGGTTTGATCATCTCCAAGTAACGAGCGCAAAACTCATCCCAAATGAGCTTGTAAATATTGGTGATCGCTTCCGAAAGGCGAAACTGCTCAAACTGGGTTGCTACTTCGGCCAATACTTCCTGAAGTTTGGCTTCAAACCAAACCATCGCCACCGGGTTGGCAGGCGCAAGTTGATTGTCCACCTCCCACGACTTCACCAAGCGGAAGGCGTTCCAAATTTTGTTGGCAAAGTTGCGCCCGGTCTCACAAATTTTTGACTCCGGCTCAAGCTTTTCGAAGGCTTCAATGTCTTCAGGCTTTTGCGATTTAGGCACTTCAGTATCGAAAATAATGTCGTTGCCGGCAGCCGAACTGGCCATAATGCCGTAGCGCATCCCGTCGGTACTGTATTTGTCCATCAGTTTGAAAACATCAGGCGAATTGCCCAGCGATTTCGACATTTTGCGGCGTAGCTTGTCGCGCACCATACCGGTAAAATAGACGTGCCGAAAAGGTTTTTCTTGCTTGAGTTCATAGCCAGCAATGATCATCCGCATGACCCAGAAGAAAATAATATCAAAACCTGTAACCAACACATTGGTAGGATAATAATAATCGAGTTCTTCTTTCGAAAACACCGAAATCGGCCACAGCCACGAACTGGCCCAAGTATCGAGCACATCTTCGTCTTGTCGGAGCTGGTCAGGGGCAAGTTGTGGGTCTAATGCCTTGGCTTTGGCGTAAGCCTCGTCGAACGATTTGGCTACGACCAACCGGCCATCGGGCAAATAATAGGCAGGAATGCGATGTCCCCACCATAGCTGGCGCGAGATGTTCCAATCCTGAATGTTTTCAATCCAGGCTTTGTACATATTTTTGAAGCTTGGCGGGTGAAACTGAATATTGTCGTTCAGTACGTTTTCGAGCGCCGGTTGGCAAAGGTCTTTCATTTTCAAAAACCATTGCTCCGAAAGCTTCGGCTCGATCACGGCGCCGGTGCGTTCCGAAGTGCCGACTTGGTTGGTATAGTCTTCGGTTTTGAGCAATAAACCGGCTTCTTCCAAATCCTTGGCGATGGTTTTGCGCACCACAAAGCGGTCTTTGCCGATGTATTTTTCGATGCCGCAAGCCACAGCCATCGTGCCGTCGTCGGCTATGGTATCGATGACTTCTAAATTATGTTTTTTTCCGATTTCATAGTCGTTGATGTCGTGTGCAGGCGTGATTTTCAAAGCGCCGGTTCCAAAATCGATGCTAACGTATTCATCGGCAATGATGGGTACTTCGCGGTTGGCGATGGGTACAATTACTTTCTTGCCTACGAGGTGCTTGTAGCGCTCATCGTTGGGGTTGACACAGACAGCGGTATCGCCCAAAATGGTTTCCGGG
>DMHB01000344.1 GCA_003449595.1 Microscillaceae bacterium
GCATCCGAATCAGCAACAAGACCGGCATAATTTTATAGGGTAAGTTGAACGCCAAAAATAACCCTGCGTGGGTTGGAGGAACAGCCCCATAAAATTCTTCTACAAACACCACCACCATGCCATAGGTCAAGGCTGCGCCATACATCAACGCCGGAAGGCGTATCCAATTTTTTCCTTGTATAAAGGCATATACCAACACCAAATAAAAAGGCCCCCATACAAAAGCCGAAATAAAACACATGGTCTGCAACCATAAAGGATTGACCGCCACCAAAGGATCAATGGGCGCGGCATAATGGGTGTAAAGGATTTTGGCCAGTCCATAGGTAGCATTGGGCGAAATGTCTAAGCCCAAGCCCATTATCGAGTCCCACATAAACGAAGTAGAAGCAAATAGTGAAAACATGACGATGAAGAAATAGTCATATTTGCGCTGCGACAAAGGCAGAGGGGCAGGAGCGGGTGCTGTGCTCATAATTGAATGAATGGGTTATAGTAAAGATTTTTACAAAACTAAAAAAAGCCTTGATAACTGTTTTGCGCCACGGAGCAAATGTGTAATTTCAAATTGATTACTAAAACTGATTACCACTTACACTGATGAAAACCGCTTTAGTTACCGGTGCCACCGGCCATTTGGGCAATGTATTGGTCCGCGAACTGCTCCGCGAAGGCTTTGCTGTAAAAGTGTTGGTATTGCCCAACGATCCTCTCCAAATTGCCTTGCAGGGGCTTCCGGTGATGATTTACTATGGTAATGTATTGGATAAAAAAAGCGTTTTTGATGCTTTGGAAGGGGTTCAGGTGGTATTTCATTTGGCTGCCAAAATTTTGTTAGCTCCCGACAAGGACCGCAGCGTATGGCAAATCAATGTAGAAGGCACGCGCAACGTGGCCAACCTTTGTTTGGCACAAAACATCGAGCGTTTTATCCATTGTAGCTCGCACCACGCCTTGCAGCATAAGCCCTACCACTTGCCTTTCGACGAGCAACGCCCTTTAGCCTTGCACGACCGTGCCGATTACCACCGCGCCAAAGCACAGGCCGAAGCCCTGATACTCGATTTGGTAGGCAAAGGATTGAATGCCGTCATTGTCAGCCCGGGTACTTTGATTGGCCCTTATGACTTTGAGCCATCCATTTTTGCAAAGGCGCTGATCGATTTTTACAGTGGCAAAATACCTGTATTGATGGAAGGATTGAGCGACTACGCCGATGTGCGCGATGTAGCGCAAGGCATCATTGCGGCGTATAGAAACGGTAGCAAAGGCGAGCGTTATCTGCTAACCGGGTGGATGCTTTCGATGCGCGATTTGCCGACCTTGATCGAACAAGTAACCGGCAAAAAAATGCCTACCCGCGTTCTTCCGCTTTGGGTGATGTATCTATTGTTGCCTTTTATCAGGCTGGGTGCTTGGTGGAAGGGCATTCCTCCACTATTTACCCGCGAAATGTTAGAAGCATCCCAATCTAATCCGGATGTAAGACACGAAAAAGCTGCACAAGCCTTTGGATTTCAGCCGCGCAGCCTGCAAGAAAGTTTTTCTGATGCCTTTGCTTGGTACAAAGCCCAAGGTTGGATCAAAGAGTAAATCTTTACAAAGCCCCCAATTAGTCCTCTTGGTTGTCTTGTTGGTTGTTCATAATCGTAATATTCACTTGATCAGGAACCACCAGCGCCGAAGGAAACTCAGATTTCAAGACATTGTAAATACCGATGAGTTCCGAGGTCTGCAAAAAATCGCCCACCCTTACCCGATACGACGGAGCACTATAAATCAGGTATGGGGTAGCTTTGGGTGCCAACTGATACGAACGTTTGCGGGCGCGCTCGGCTTCTTCCTTGCTTTTGCCTCGGTAGATTTGGATGCGGTATCCACCAAAATAGTTGGTATAGTAAACCCTTTGGTAGTTATCGTTTTTGGCAGGGGGTACATAATCCAAGAAAGCCACCAGCTGCGAGGTAATTGAAAATTTGCTTAGGGTATCACTGGGAGCCACATAAGGAATTTTGAGTGTAATTTCTTCGCCGTTGTATGTTTCGCGTGCGAAAGTATGTGCTGCACGGTAGTTCTCCAAGTTTTCTTTGATGTCTGCCGCCGTTTTGGGCTTTTTGGTTTGCGCTGTGGCAAAAGGGTTTAGCCCAATCATCAAGCAAATGACCCCCATTACAAAGTATGCTCCTGTGTATTTCATCTTTGAAAACTATTTATTTTCTACCAAAACACATTTATTGTTGCGCAAATCTTCTTCCACTACTTTAAATTTAACATCTTTTTTGATAGTCCCGTCGGTATATTGCACCGTTACGCGGGCATTGCGATCAGCAATTTTTTGCGACTTTACAGGCATTACTTTTTCTTGCGGCGCTTCAGCCGTATCAAAAACAGGTCCTACACCTCCTTCCAAAAGCGATTTGGCCTCGGCCTTGCTGGTTTTCACTTTGGCTTTCTCGCGTCTCATTTTGCGGGCTTCTTGTACATCTTCTTGCTCTACAGCAGGCAAATCGGCACGCATCAAAAAGCTGAGTGTATCTTGGTTGACACGCGAAACAAACTGGGTGAATAGCTCAAACGCTTCAAATTTATAGACCATTAGCGGGTCTTTTTGCTCGTGTACCACCATCCGAACCGACTGGCGCAAATCGTCCATATCACGCAAGTGTTCTTTCCATTCCTGGTCAATGACCGATAGCGATACGATTTTTTCTAAGGCTTTTACAAGTTCCCGCCCTTCGCTTTCGATGGCTTTTTTCAAATTGACCGGCACCGAAACTTGCCGCTTGGCATCTGCAAAAGGAATGATAACCTCTTCAATCACTCCGCCGCGATTCTGATAAATATCTTTCAAAATTGGCAGGGCTTTTTGGGCAACCCGGCTATTTTTTTCTTGATAATGTGCCAAAATCGCTTGGTAGAGAAGATTCACAAGCTTTTCAGGCTTTTCTTGGTTAAACACTTCGGCATTGTAAGGCGGATCGATGCCAAAGGTGCTAAATATGGTAAATTCAAATTGCTCAAAATCGCCTTGTGCTCCTTGGTAGCCTTCAACCAAGCTCTCGCAAGTGCTATACAAAATGTTCAGAATATCTAACTCCAATCTATCGCCATACAAGGCATTGCGGCGGCGCTTGTAGATGATTTCGCGCTGCGAGTTCATCACGTCGTCGTATTCCAACAAGTTTTTGCGGTTGCTGAAGTTATTTTCTTCTACTTTTTTCTGCGCTCTTTCAATTGATCGAGTAATAAGGCTGTGTTGAATCACATCGCCTTCTTTTAGTCCCATTCTGTCCATCCACTTGGCAATATTGTCAGAGCCAAATAAACGCATCAAGGTATCTTCCAAACTCACAAAAAACTGCGATGAGCCTGGATCGCCTTGACGACCTGAACGGCCACGCAGCTGCCTATCGACGCGCCTCGATTCGTGGCGCTCGGTACCAATGATGGCCAATCCTCCAGCCGCCTTCGACTCGGGGGTAAGCTTAATGTCTGTACCCCTTCCTGCCATATTGGTAGCAATGGTTACTGTTCCGGGCTTACCTGCCTCGGCTACAATTTCGGCTTCCTTCTGGTGTAGTTTGGCGTTCAGTACTTGGTGTTTGATTTTGCGGATAGAAAGCATTCGGCTCAACAACTCAGAGTTTTCTACCGAAGTAGTTCCTACCAACACTGGTCTGCCTTGCTCGGTCAGGTGCACAATTTCTTCGACAACAGCATTAAATTTCTCACGGGTTGTTTTATAAATCAGGTCGTTTTGATCTTTTCTAACAATAGGCAAGTTGGTTGGAATCACTACCACATCCAACTTGTAAATCTCCCAAAACTCCCCGGCCTCGGTTTCTGCCGTACCGGTCATACCTGCCAGCTTGTGGTACATCCTGAAGTAGTTTTGCAAGGTAATAGTGGCATACGTTTGGGTCGCGTCTTCCACCTTTACGTTTTCTTTGGCTTCTAAAGCTTGGTGCAAACCATCAGAATAGCGTCTTCCATCCATAATACGGCCGGTTTGCTCATCTACTATCAGCACCTTGCCTTCCATAATGATATAATCCACCCCATTTTCAAATAAGGTATAAGCCTTCAGCAATTGGTTGATAGAGTGAATGCGCTGGGCTTTGGCAGTATAACTTTGTGTAAGCTCCTCTTTGCGCGCCATTTTTTCTTCGTGGCTGAGGCTGGCGTCTTCTTCCAATTTGGCTAACTCTAAGCCAATGTCGGGAAGCATAAAAAATTGCTTGTCCTCACCGGTGCCGGTGATAAAATCGATGCCCTGTTCGGTCAATTCGATTTGGTTGTGCTTTTCATCGATGGTAAACAACAAGGGCTTGTCGGCCTCGGGCATTAGCTTGGCATTGTCTTGCAGGTAAATATTCTCAGTTTTCTGCATCAACACCTTCATACCAGGCTCGCTCAAAAACTTTATCAAAGGTTTGTTTTTAGGCAACCCTCTGAAAGCCCTGAACAAGGACAAGCCGCCTTCTTTTTCGTTTCCGTCTTTGATTTTCTTTTTGGCATCGTTCAGCAAATCATTCACGATTTTCTTTTGCGCTTCTACCAGCCGTTGTACGCGGGGCTTTAGTTCATAAAATTCGTGCTCATCGCCTCGTGGAATGGGTCCGGAAATGATAAGCGGTGTTCGTGCATCATCAATCAATACCGAATCCACCTCATCGACCATCGCGTAGTGGTGTCGGCGTTGCACGATTTCTTCGGTGTCGCGTGCCATATTGTCGCGCAGGTAATCGAATCCAAATTCGTTGTTGGTGCCATAGGTAATATCGGCCCGATAGGCTTTGCGGCGTGCTTCAGAGTTGGGTTCGTGTTTGTCGATACAATCTACTGTAAGGCCGTGGAACTCAAACAAAGGCCCCATCCATTCGCTATCGCGGCGCGAGAGATAATCATTGACCGTTACAATGTGTACGCCTCTTTTGGCCAAGGCATTGAGATAAGCAGGCAGTGTTGCCACTAAGGTTTTCCCTTCGCCGGTAGCCATTTCCGAGATTTTTCCTTGGTGTAGCACAATGCCTCCTATGAGCTGTACGTCGTAGTGCAACATATCCCAAGTAATTTCATTGCCGGCGGCCATCCATTGGTTTTTCCAGATGGCTTGGTCGCCTTCTATAACAATGTGAGATTTTTCGGCGGCCAGTTGGCGGTCGAGCATCGTGGCGGTTACACGCAAGCATTTATTTTCTTTGAGGCGGAAAGCAGTTTCTTTGACCACCGCAAAGGCCATAGGCAATACATCCATCAATACTTCTTCAAGGCGGGTATTGCGCTGTGCTTCAAGTTGGTCGATTTGGTTGAAGATTTGTTCTTTTTCGTTCACCGATAACTGGTAGTTATCTTGTTCTATTTGCTGTTGGAGGGCGGCAATTTGATCGTCAACGCTCTTCAGTTGTTGGCCGATATAATTTTGCAATTCAGTTGATTTTCCTCTTAGGGCATCATCGCTGATGCTACGAAGGGTGTTCCATTCGTGGTTGATTTTCTCGACTAAGGGAAGAATCTTTTTTAAATCACGTTGAGACTTGGTTCCTAAAACTTTGGCAAAAGCTTTGGTAATCGCATTAAACATATTGTTGGGAGAAATGGTAATTCGGATGTTGAAAAAAGTTTTGGATAGGTTTCTGTAAACCAACTGCAAAATTAAACGTTTCTACTCAATATCACAGCATTATTGATTGGCTAACTTAACCCTCTTTCCTTTTATAGCTATGAGCCGCCCTATTGCCTTTATGCTTACTGATGTGTTGAAACAACCCAAATTGAGAAGTTTTTTGTTGACCTTAGAACAAAAAGCTGAATTAATTCATCAACAAACCAAAAAAATAAAGTCGGAAGCAGCTTAAGGTGTGGGCGGTAAGATTATGGGTAGGGAAAAAGAAAAAGTACTGCCTTCGTTCAAAGCACTTTCTACCCAAATTTTGCCTTTATTTTTTTCAATAAATTCTTTACAAAGTAGTAGCCCCAATCCCGTACCTCGTTCCTGTTGCGTGCCTTGGGTGCTGTAATGACTTTTGGCATCAAACAATTTATAGATGTTTTCGGCACTAATGCCCACGCCATTGTCTTTGATGTGAAAGATAAGTTGCTTTTCAGCTAAATTCTGCTCTACAGATACCGTTACAGACCCCTCTTTCAAGGAAAATTTGATGGCATTTGCCACCAGATTTCTGATAACTAATTTGAGCATATTTTCATCTGCGTGCAAAATCATTTTTTCAGGAATAAGGTTGAACAAATGAACCTTCTTCTGTTTGGCGAAATTGGAAAATAAGGTAAAAATCTTATCAACCAAGGGTTTGATTTCAAATTCAGTCAGATGAACTTGGTATCCATCTTTTTGTAAAATAGCCCATTGCAAAAGATTATCGACCAAGTCTTGGGTTGCTTCGGTTTTCTCACTCAATTCCGAGACCAACTCTTCGGTTTCTTGTGCCGAAATGGCCTTGGCCTTCAGCAAATTCAACATCCCTTGGATGGAATTGAGCGGGGTACGTAAATCGTGCGAAAGAATCGAAAAGAACTTGTCTTTCAGTAAATTCAGTTCCGACATTTTTTGGCTAACCAATTTATACCGTTCCAATTGTTTGTGAATCAACTCTCGCTGGGCTTTTTCTTGGCGGTTTTTCCGTGCCAACTGCTCGGTTCTTTCCGCTACTTTTCGTTCTAACTCCAAGGTCATTTTGCCTTGTATCTTATCAATTTCTTTGAGCTTTTGAATCAGCTGTTCTTGGGTTTCTACTTTTTCTTGCAAGGCAATCCGGTGGTTATAAATCAGCCCTACAGAAAAAACCAGAATTTGGAATAGTGCGCCAAATTCAAAGAAGAGGTTGCCTCTGATGCCCAAATCAAGAAAGTTGATAGCGACCAAGCTCAACACCTGACCGGCATAAAGGAGGAATGTACCGGCAATCAGAAAATTGACAAGAATATTTTTACGTGTTTTGTAAATAAACCCAAGCAATAAGAAAAATAAAATGCTTTCTATCATCCCTACCCATTGATGTATCAGATGTATCGCCGCATAGTTGCCTAAAAAAAGTAGAATACAGATACCAACTACCAATTCAACTATCCGAATCCCCATCCATAAATTAGTCAATTTGACCCAAAAAGCCTGCGCTATAAATACCCCAATAAAGCCTTTGACAAACAACAGATAGAAAATGGAAATAGTACTCGTAGAGATAAGCCAAATGATAAAATAAGCTATG
>DMHB01000346.1 GCA_003449595.1 Microscillaceae bacterium
AAAATTCAAGACAGGCTGATGGTACGAAATTCAGGATATATGCCTTTGTACTCCATCAGCCTGTCTTGAATTTTGGCAAATTCGTTCTGCGAAAGTTGCTTCAATAAAGTATAAGGCTTGTTGGGAGACAAGGCTGCTTTTTTGAGTTTTTCAGTGAGTTCCTCTTTGCTAATGCCAACCAAGTCGCAAAAGGCTAAGGTATCTTTCAACTTAAATTCTGAAGGAATCAAGTTAATACTAAACATCGCCTTGTTGTAGATCAGCAGTTTGTCGTTGCGGTCATAAATTAGCCCTCGGTGGGGATAAGTAATGATTCGGCGCACCGCATTGCGATCGGCCTCGATGCGGTAAGTACTGCTGAGTACTTGAATAGAAAATAATTTGATTAAGAAAACGGCTCCCACGAGTGAGAAGAAGCCTAAAATTACAACACGTCTGGTATCTCTCATAGTTTGGTGGGTTTGTGTTTAGTTTTTAGTTTTAGGAATAAACAAAGCGCTAAACAGTAAAATCACTACAAAAGTGAACAATGTGCTGGCCAAAATCATTCCAAGCACAGTGCCCCAAGCCACCACTGACCCATATTCGATAAAAAAAACAAGGAGATGGTGGATAAAAATAAGCAAGAACAAATAGGAACTGAAAGATGTGAAACCCATTTCGCGCAGGTTAATTTCAGCGTCGCGCTCGTTGCGGTTGGTCAACAGACCTAACCAATAAGGCCGTAAATAGGCCACCAAAGTACAAGCCATACTATGTACCCCCCAACTGATGAAGAAAAAGTCCATCAGTAAGCCTGTCATAAACCCAATGAGCACTAACCAAGTGTGATCGGTGCTGCGGGGCAAAGTCAACAAAAAATTAAGATATACAAAACAAAAGGCTACTTTAAATAAGGTGATTTTGTTGGCAAAAAAGATTTGCAGCAAAACATAAATAGCTAAAAACAGCAACTGTCCGAAAATTGACTTATTCATTTTTTAATGTATCGGTAACAGGTTTAGGGGTTTCTTCTTCCTCATCGTCTTTCTTTTTGTCTTTGTTGGTGGCAGCTTCTTTCTTAGCTCTTTCTTCCAAAGCTTTTCTTTCTTTTTCTTCAGCCTCTTTCAACTTTTTCAGTTCTCTGTCTTTTTTCTTTTCAGTAGATACATACCGCTCGGGCAGTTCCTTGGTGAGGGTATCTTCTTCCAGTTTTTCTTCTTCTTCGGTAAGTAAGTTTTTCACTACATAGACATACTCAAGGTTTGTAAAATCAGCCCCCAGCTTTACACCAATGTCATAAAAAGTTTCGTCGGTTTTCAGCATCACTTCTTCTACCGTACCGATGTACAAACCGGTGGGAAAGGCAGCATTGAACCCTGAAGTGATAACAGAATCGCCTTCCAATACGTCAAAATAGCCGGGAATATGCTGCAAACGGGCAAATCTTGGATTTTTGCCATCCCACTTCACCGACCCCATAATTCTATTCCGTTTGATTTGAGCAGAAATCAACGTTTCACTGTGCAACACTGTGGTTACCAATGAAAAGTGAGCCGAGCATTCTTTCACGCGCCCCACAACCCCGTGCGAAGAAATAACAGCCATTCCGGGTTTTATTCCGTCTCTTTTTCCTTTGTTGATGGTTAGAAAGTTGTTGGCGCGGTAAGTAGTGTAGTTCACCACCAAAGCGGGCGTATAACGATAATAATTGAGCACCACAGAATCACGAACGGGGATGAGCGCACTGTATTTATTTAGCCTTTCTTTGGTAAGCTGGTAGTGCAAATTGGCGTTCTCATTCAAAAGTTTGGCATTTTCCTCCTTGAGGCGGAAGTAAGACCACACATTGTTGGAAGTCTGGGTGAGTAAAGAAGCATACTCGCTCATAAAAAGGGCAAAGCCAGCCTTGTAGTTTCTATTGAGCGCTAACACCATCAACAAACTGGTGATTTGTAATACAACAAACAGCACCAACGTGCGGTATCGGCCAATCAAATAAAGTATTAACTGCATCTATTGAAAGCAAGTGATTCTCTAAAAAGCCATAGGCTGCCTTTGTTTCCAAACACAGCCCGAGGTTTTTATTGAATAAGTACAGATTTGAACATTTCTAAATTTTTAAGCGCTACCCCTGTGCCTCGCACAACTGCCTTCAGTGGGTCTTCGGCTACATGGATCGGCAGTTTGGTTTTGAGCGCCAACCTTTGCGCCAAACCACGGAGCAAAGCCCCACCACCAGTAAGGTGAATGCCACGAGTATAAATATCTGCTGCTAATTCAGGCGGAGCCGCTTCTAAAGTAGTGAGAATAGCATCTTCCATACGGGAAATAGACTTATCTAAGCAAAATGCTATTTCGGAATAGCTCACGCGAATGGTTTTAGGAATGCCGGTCATCAAGTCGCGACCACGTGCTTCATAATCTGGGGGAGGATTATCGTCCAATTCAGCCATTGCCGAGCCTACTTCGATTTTAATTTGCTCGGCGGTACGTTCCCCAATCAGAATATTGTGCTGACGGCGCATATAATCCATAATGTCGCGGGTAAATACATCACCGGCTGTTTTGATAGACTGCTCACAAACGATCCCCGAAAGGGCAATCACCGCAATTTCGGTGGTTCCACCGCCGATATCAACAATCATCGAACCGATAGGCTCTTGGATATTGATACCGATCCCGATGGCTGCGGCAAGAGGCTCGTGGATCATATATACCTCGCGCGCGCCGGTATGCTCGGCAGAGTCTTTGACCGCCCGTTTTTCTACTTCGGTAATTCCTGAAGGAATACAAATAATCATCCGATAAGAAGGTTGAAAAATGCGGTTGCCGGTATCAATCATTCTTATCATCGCCTTGATCATCAATTCGGCGGCTGTAAAGTCGGCGATTACACCATCGCGCAGCGGACGAATTGTCTTGATGTTTTCGTGCGTTTTTTCGTGCATTTGCATAGCAGCTTTTCCTACTGCAATGACTTTATTTGTTACACGGTCTAAGGCGATGATAGAGGGCTCGTCCACCACAATTTTATCCTTGTAAATTATCAAGGTGTTGGCGGTTCCTAAATCTATTGCTATTTCACCTACAAACCAATCTCTAAGTCCCATTTCGAATTACTTGATTTAAAAAAAATTGAACAAATGTATTTAATATCTTAATGTTTAAAATGCCTAATGCCTGTAAACACCATTTTCATCTGGTGTTGATCACAAAAGTCTATCGACGCTTGGTCTTTGATAGAACCGCCGGGCTGAATGACGGCTTGGATACCTGCTTGGTGTGCAATTTCGACACAGTCAGGAAAGGGGAAAAAAGCATCAGAAGCCATCACTGCACCTTCAAGCGCAAACCCAAAATGCCGAGCTTTGGCAATGGCTTGTTTGAGTGCATCTACTCTGGAAGTTTGTCCCACACCACTGGCTAATAACTGGTTGTCTTTGGCTAATACAATGGTATTCGATTTGGTGTGTTTACACACAATGGCTGCAAACAACAAGGCTTCTACCTCTTCGGGCGAGGGGGTTAATCGTGTAACAGGCTTCAAAAGGTCGGCGGTTTCTTTGGCCAAGTCTTTGTCTTGCTTTAAAACACCATTCAAAATGGTTTTACTTTGCCAGTTTCCCGGAATGGGTTGCAATTGGCGCAACAAGATACGATTCTTTTTCTGGGTTAGTAGGCTGAGGGCTTCTGGGCTGAAAGAAGGCGCAATGAGCACCTCAAAAAAGAGTTTGTCTAATTCTTCGGCCAAGTCCTGCTCTACAGTTCGATTGAGGGCAATCACTCCTCCGAAAGCAGAAACCGGATCTGCCTCCAAAGCACGGAGGTAGGCTTGTTTGGCATCGCTTCCCAAAGCGGCTCCACAGGCGTTGGTGTGTTTGATAATGGCGCAGGCTGGCGATTCAAATTCTTCGGCCAAAGCCACGGCGGCCTCTACATCTACCAAATTGTTATATGAAAGTTCCTTGCCGTTGAGCTGCTCAAACATTTCGGCTAATTGGCCATAAAAAACCCCTTGTTGGTGAGGATTTTCGCCATAGCGTAAAGTTTGAAACTGTTGAATACTTTGTTTATAAGTTTGCGAGGCGTTAGTCAGGTTATTGAAATAATGGAAAATAGCGGTATCGTAATGCGAAGTGGTATCGAAAGCGTAAGTAGCCAGCGTGCGCCGTTGGTCAAGGCTCAGTGTTCCGTTGCCTGCCTCAAGCATTTCTACCAAGAGCTGGTAGTGGTCAGGAGAGGCGACAATGCCCACGTGTTTGAAGTTTTTGGCGGCAGCCCTGATGAGAGATACGCCACCAATGTCTATTTTTTCAATAATTTCTTGCTCAGATGCACCCGATGCCACTGTTTGCTCAAAAGGGTACAAATCGACGATTACCAAGTCGATGGCAGGAATTTGATACTGTTCGGCTTCTTGTATATCGTTGGCAACCTCGCGTCGGAAAAGAATACCTCCGAAAATTTTCGGATGCAAAGTTTTTACTCGGCCACCAAAAATGGCAGGATAATCGGTGAGTTGTTCGACCGGGGTAACTGGTACGCCCATTTGCTCGATAAATTGCTGGGTGCCGCCGGTAGAGTATATAGTAACCTTTTGTTGATGCAAGTATGAGACAACCTTATCTAAGTTGTTTTTGTGATAAACAGAAATGAGTGCTGATTTGATAGCTAAGGCTTGCATCAGAAATTGGGGTAATACATAGTTAAAGGGCTTGCAAAGTTAAAAAAAAAAAGTTTCAAAAAATCAAGTGTTTTAGATTAAGCCCTAATAATATCGCATATCTACTTTTTGACACGAGTTTGTAATGCCTGAAGCAAGTCAGCCAACGACAAAAAGTTTTGCTGCTGGTTTAATTCCCATTGCCAAAGGTTTGCATTTATTTTTCTGCAAAAAATAGTAATCTCTTGGGGTTGTATAGGATCTTGTTTGGTTTGATAAGTACGCCATCCTTGCCGAGCTAATGCGCGTTTTGTCCAAAAAATACCTAATCCATCTCCTGTCAAAAAAGCCTCGTGACGGGTAGTGTTGGCTGGCTGGAAGCTGCCACTTTCTATATCAAAGTATAAGCCTTCTTGTTGAAAAACACGGCTAAATACTTGGCTTAGCACCAAATCTTCGGGGCAACCTTGGTGTATGTATCCGGGTTGCTCGACAAGCCAAAGTTTGTCTGCCAACTGCAAGGCCAAGTCTAAATCGTGGGTCGAAAACAAGATAGCCTTGTGGGTGGATTGGCTCAACTGCCGTAAAAGTTGTATGATTTTTACGCGGTTGGGTAGGTCTAAATGCGCTGTAGGCTCATCCATCAAAATCACGGGAGTATCTTGTGCCAAGGCGCGGGCAATGAATGCTTTTTGGCGCTCTCCGTCGCTTAATGTATATAGTTTGCGTTTGCGCAAAGTCGATAACTGCGTTTGATCAATGGCTTTATCGATGTGGTAAATATCTTGGGAGTTCAATTGGGCAAACCACCCATTGTGTGGATACCTCCCAAGACTTACCAATTCTTCGACAGTTAGGGTAGGAGCCGTGAGGTTATCGGTTAGGACAATGCTGAGTTTGCCGGCCATCAACTTGGGGCTGTGTAGGGGGGCAGGCTGTTTTTCAATCCAAATTTGCCCATCCAACAAGGGTAACAATCCCGAAAGGGTTCTTAACAAGGTAGATTTCCCTGAGCCATTGGCCCCCAATAAAGCTGTAACTTGACCTGCCTCTAAAGAAAGATCCAAGTTTTCCAACACCACCTTAGCTGGTTTATACCCTATTTTTAGCTGTTGTGTATGTAGCATTGTTCAAAAAAATTCCACTTCCTAATAGATAAGAAAGTGGAATGATTGGAGATATACAATAATTATGTTAATGTGCTCGAATTGTAGTTAGGCTTATTCTTCGCCTAATTCTTTTTTAACTTTATCTACATCCTCGCTTCTGCCTAAGCCGGCATATACATTGCGTAAAGCTTTTAGTACGGCCTTCTTATCAGCTAATTCTTTGTCTGCGTATAATTTTTCAAAATAGCCCAAGGCTTTGTTCCATAGTTCTTTGGCTTCGTTTAGTTTGGTTTGGCCTGCTTCTGATTTGCTTTCTTTCAAATCCATTTGGTCATATTCTTTTTTAACGGCCAAGGCTTTGTTGTTGTAAATAGCTCCAGTGTTGTACAAAGCTCCTTGGTGGTTAGCTTTGATTGACAAACATTTTTCATAATATTCTAGTGCTTCAAATTCCTTGTCTGCCTTGTCATACAGTGCCCCTACATTATAATAGTTTTCAGGGTTTTGAGGGTCAGCGTCAATGGATTTCTTTAACTGATTGATGGCTTGGTCAAGGTTATCATTTCTTAGATAAATTTCTGCCAAAATAGATGTAAGCGTTGAATTTCCTGGTTTTTCAACTAATCCTTTATTGACAATAGATTCAGCTTTTGTATAATCCTTGATATCATTGACATAGTATGAAGCCAAAAGGGAATAAATAGTTGCCCTATCAATTTTACCATCTCCTTTAAAATTGCTGCTAAGTAGCCCTAATAACGAATTTTCGTAAATAGCGGCAATTGCAGGATTCTTATCTTTCAAATCACCTGCAATCTGCGCACCGTATAAAAACGCTACAGAATCAGTAGGATTTAATTTTTGAGCTGCTGCGAAAGCAAAACTGGCACTTTGTGCATCATTGGCATTGTACGCATTTGTTCCGATTTGCATAGCTGCTACATACAATTCACCCATTCCTTTCAGTGCATTTTTATTGATTCCACCGTCTATTTCATTGGCTTTTGCATAAGCATCGGCTGCAATTTGGAAGGCATCAATTGAGCTTAGTTTTGCGTCGGCGGCAATCCCACCATAAATATCACCGCGCGTAACCCAAGTATTGGCTTTAGTGCTTTTTTTGGCATCGGCAATATCGGCATCGCTTGCGGCTTTGTCTTTCTCAGCCTTGGCAACATCGCCACTATACACCTTTAATCTTGGAATGGGGGCATCTTGTGCAAATCCGGATTGCAAACAAAAACCGGCAAGCAAGAACAAGCAAAGTAGAACTGTTTTTTTCATACGTTTGAATTGGATAAATATCGTAACGAGTTTTTAGAAAATTTCGCAAAGATAAAAATTTTATATTCTCCACAGGGCTATTATCTAATAATAGGTTTGCAATTGCTCCATCCATAAAGGTTTCAGAGTTGGGCTGCTATTTCTAACAACGCTATCTTAAAAATTTGGGTATGATTCCCCGGCCTGACCTCCCAGTGTACCGAGGGAAGTCTTTTTTTCCATACAGAATACTTTCTAAGTGGGAATATAGCATCGTTGGCGCCCAAATAAAATACTGATTTACCTGAATTACTCAATAAACTTTGAATAATTTGTAACGAATTGAGCTGTAAATCTCGGTAAACCATCCAAGTATAATATATTCTGCGGCGCTTTTCGGGTGTATTAAGCTGAGAATGAATGAATCGAACAAAAGATACCTTAAAAACACCAAGTTTATAGAATATATCAAGCAGTGTTAATAAAAAATGTATTTTTTTTAATAATAATTGCTTCAAAAAATAGTGTCCAATCTGTGTTTTTGTCGAAAAAAAATACCAAAATTTTTGCTGCAAT
>DMHB01000443.1 GCA_003449595.1 Microscillaceae bacterium
CGCCGGAATGGTAGGTTTTCTGAACGATCCGGCTTTTATCAACAAGCACGAAATCCCTTTACCCTTACAAAATTTTAAACCTATGGGCGAAAACATCAGCTTCGATACTCCCGACGGGGGCAAAGGCTATGGCTATTTGATCAAAGCCGCCAAGGGCAAGTCTAACAAATACTTGTTGGTGTTTCACGAGTGGTGGGGCTTGAACGACTATGTCAGAAAAGAAAGCGACAAGTTTTACGCCGATTTGGGCGAAGATGTCAATGTGTTGGCCATCGATTTATATGACCAAAAAGTAGCCGCCACCCGCGAAGAGGCTGGCGCTGCGATGAAAGGCTTGTCGCCCGAGCGCGCTGTGGCGATTGTAAAAGGGGCTATGCAACTGGCCGGCGAAGGCGCTACTTTTGGCACCGTAGGCTGGTGTATGGGCGGCGGATGGTCGTTGCAAGCTTCTTTGTTGGCCGGTGCACAAGCCAAGGCTTGCATCATTTACTATGGAATGCCTGAAAAAGACCTCGAAAAACTCAAAACACTACAAGCACCTGTGTTGGGTATTTTTGCAGCCCAAGAAAAATGGATTGGTCCTGAAGTAGTGGCTGAGTTCGATAAAAACTTGACCGATTTAGGCAAAACGCATACCATCAAAAGTTTTGATGCCGACCACGCCTTTGCCAACCCAAGCAATCCAAAATATGACTCAGCAGCCACCGAAGAAGCCTACGCGATGAGTTTGGCTTTTTTGAAAGAAAATTTATAAATCTTTCGCTGTTGCGATGCTTTGAAACCGCTGCCGAACCAACCGGTAGCGGTTTTTTTGTGGAAAATAGAAAAATACAGTACCTACTAAAATCTAAAAAAAGCATTGTATCATCACCACGACAGATATAATTTGCCCCCTTTTCTGCGTTTTTCTATGTATTCTTGCTGCATCAACTCTTTTGTTATGGTTACCTCTACCAAGTTTTTATATTGGATTCTCCTTGGTTTCACTTTGTTGTGGATGGGCGCTTGTTCGCGCATCAACAAAAAAAACACGGAAAACCCCTCTACGGTCATCATCGAACCCAAAGAAGCCAATCCGGTTGAAATTCAAAAACCCGACTTGCCCAAGCCTTTGCGCCTCAGCGCAGCCCTGTTCGATCGGTATTTAGGCAAATTACAAGGGCAACGGGTGGCTTTGGTGGTAAACCACACGGCTTTGGTAGGCGATACGCATTTAGCAGACACGCTCAAAGCCTTGGGTGTTAACTTGGTGAAAATTTTTGCCCCCGAGCACGGCTTCCGTGGTAATGTGGATGCTGGCAAAAAAGTAAGCAACGACTACGACGAACGTACCCAGTTGCCCATCGTGTCGCTTTATGGCGATAACCGCAAGCCTACCGCCGCCCAATTGCAAGAAGTGGACGTGGTTTTGTTCGACATTCAAGATGTGGGGGCGCGTTTTTATACCTATATCAGCACCCTGCACTTGGTGATGGAGGCTTGCGCCGAAAATCAGAAAAAAATATTGGTATTCGACCGGCCCAACCCCAACGGAAGCTATTTCGATGGGCCTTTGTTGCAGCCCGGGCTACAGTCGTTTGTAGGGATGCACCCCATTCCCATTGTACACGGGCTGACCATTGGCGAACTGGCCAGTATGATCAATGGCGAAGGTTGGCTTAAAAACGGCGTAAAATGCGACTTGGAAGTAGTCAAGATGGAAAACTATACCCATCAGTTGGCTTATAGTTTGCCTGTTAAGCCTTCGCCCAACTTGCCCAACGATTTAGCCATTCAATTATACCCATCGCTTTGCTTGTTCGAGGGCACAGTGATGAGTGTGGGACGTGGCACCGACGAGCCATTTCAAATGCTGGGTTACCCCGATAGCCGAATGGGAGATTTTAGCTTCGAGCCACGCAGCATTGTGGGGATGGCCGAAAACCCACTTTACAAAAACCAGACTTGTTATGGCCTCGACTTACGCAGCAGCACTTTCAGCAAAAAATTTACGCTGCAATACTTGATTGATTTTTACCAGAAATTTCCCAACAAAGCCAAGTTTTTCAACAGCTTTTTCGATAAGCTGGCAGGCACTTCGGTTCTACGCACACAAATTGAAGCAGGAATGAGCGAAGCAGACATCCGCCAAACGTGGCAAGCCGATTTGGATTCATACGCCCAACTTCGGCAAAAGTATTTGCTCTATCCTGATTGAGAAAAATAGCGCATTTCCTAACTTTATTATGCAACTTTGGGTTTGTTTTGAGGCTTTCATTCATACCCAAAAAAACTATGCGTAACCTTATATCCCAACATCTTTCGCTCCCTTGGGGGCTTTGCGTTTTGGCTTTCGTGCTCTTGGGCGCTTGCTCGGGCGGAGGCAGTTCTTCTAACACTTCCGCGAAAGCGACCGGCAAACAAGAAAAAATACCGGTAATGCTTCAAGCCGATGTGAAAACTAAAGATTTACCCTTAGACAAAATCAAATTGCCGAAAGGCTTCAAAATCAGCGTATTTGCCAAAGGCATTGTCGATGCGCGCTCGATGGTGCTTTCGCCCAAAGGCATCTTGTTTGTGGGCAACCGCAACAAAGACAAGGTATATGCCATTGTGGACGAAAACCAAGACAACATAGCCGACAAGGTTTATACCATCGCTACCGGCTTGGAAATGCCCTGCGGCGTAGCTTTCAAAGACGGCAGTTTGTATGTGGCCGAGGTAAGCCGAATTTTGCGCTACGACAACATCGAGGACAACTTGGCCAACCCGCCTAAGCCGGTGGTGGTGTATGACAAGTTTCCGACCGACCGCCACCACGGATGGAAATACATTGCCTTTG
>DMHB01000383.1 GCA_003449595.1 Microscillaceae bacterium
AAAAAGGTTTTCAAAATGTTGGTAAACTTCTGTAAATTTGATGGAGTTTCATCTTGAAAACGTACAACAAAATTAAAAATTTTATTGAAAATTGCAAATTATTTGGGTAGAAAAAATCTTGAAAAAGTGAAAATAAATCTACTCTTCGTTTTATTTTTTACGACAATTGGAGGGTTATGGTTGCCTTCCCACCAAGTTTTTGCCCAAAAAGTAGCCATTGAATTGGGGCAACAAGAAATAGCGCTCAACGAGGTATTTACCATTACCATTACCTCTCAGGATCAGCCCATCAGTAGCTATTCGTATTTCCCTGACTTAGCAGGATTCGAGAAAAAAAGCTTGAGTGCAGCTACAGGCGAACAATTTGTAAAAGGCAGCAAGGTAAAGACCTTCTTGTTAGCACAGCACTATGCTCCTACCCGAGAAGGAGAGTTCCGCCTAAAGCCGTTTACTATGTTGGTCAATGGAAAACAAGTGGAAACAAGCGGGCTAACCATCCGTGTAACCCAAGCCGATCCCAATAAGGTTGATAGTAAGGTGATTAATTTGGATGATTTTTTCAAGACAGAAGAGAAAAACTTGATAGAAACCAAAGAAGATGTTTTTTTTGGGCTGACTACCAACAAAAATGAAGTGTTTTTAGGAGAAGGGTTCAACCTTATCATTGCGTTGTATGTGGCCAGTGATAATACCATGAAGCTTAAATTTACCGAGTTGGGCGATCAACTAAGTGAAATTTTACGCAAAGTAAGACCCTCCAATTGTTGGGAAGAAGACTTTAATATCAGCGAAATACAAAAAAACGAGGTGCAAATCAACAACAAAACCTACACACAATATAAGATATACCAAGCCAATTTCTACCCGCTTAATACCAATACTGTTATACTCCCTGAGGTAGGTTTGAAGATGCTTCGAGAAAATACAGGTAAGAAAGGCGACGAAGAGACCAAGAAAGAAGATGAGTCGCCTTATAAAACCTATGTTTCTACGCCAAAGTCTATCAAAATTAAGGAGTTGCCCAATCACCCGCTAAAAGATCAGGTAGCGGTTGGCAATTTTACTTTGCAGGAAAATATCACCAAAGTAAGGATGCAGACAGGTGAAAATATTCGCTATCAGTTGACTTTGTTTGGAGATGGGAACATTGCCAATATTCAAAACCCGGAAATTCCTGAAAACAATGCCTTAGATTTTTATTTGCTCGAAACCAAGACCACTTCCAACCGAGAAGAGGGGCAAATGACGAACGGGAAGGTCTTTAGCTATCATATTTTTGTAAAAGAAGCTGGCAAACACGCACTTAAAGATTATTTTAAGTGGATTCACTTCAATACCAAAACTAAAAAGTATGATACTTTGTCGTCTAATTTAGTGTTAGAAATAACCGGGGAAAGCCTCAAAGACTTGGAAATTTCTTCATCTAATATTGGAGACTTCTATCGGCAGATTATTACAGAAAACAACCGATTACATGACAACCAGTTCAACACAATTTTGGGATATATTGTCAGTTTTGTCATCATAGGTCTTGTGCTATTGATTACAGCGTTTACCTTTCGGAAATTGTAGCGCATTTCTTACAATAGCTCAGCTCTAAAAAGCGAAAAGGCTTTATGCGTTGGCATAAAACCTTTTCTGATTGAAGAATTGGGGAAGGATTACTTCTTTTGCTCTTTCTTCTCTTCCACTTTCTTAGCTTCTTCTTTCTTAGCTTCTTCTTTCTTAGCTTCTTCTTTCTTATCTTCTTTCTTCTCGTCAGCCTTTACTTCTTCTTTCTTAGGCTCATCAACTTTTACTTCTTCTTTTTTCTCCTCTTTAGGCTCTTCTTTCTTTTGCTCAGCGCCACCGCCGCAAGAAGTTAATACGAAAGTTGCAGCTACGAATAATGACAAAAATAATTTTTTCATGATTTTTTAAATTTTAAAGTTTTTAGAAATACGAACAGTGCTACAAAAGTAGTATTTTTTTCTGAAAACAAAAAACTTCGCTACTTTTTTCTTGTAAAAATTTCGATAGGCACTCCTTCCAAAGTAAAATATTTACGGATTTGATTTTCTAAAAAGCGTTTATAAGGCTCTTTGATATGCTGAGGGTGATTGCAAAAAAAGGCAAAAGCCACCCGTTTGGTAGGCAGTTGGGTAATGTAGTTGATTTTGATAAATTTTCCACGAATGGCAGGCGGGGGGTATTTTTCGATTTCGGGCAGCAAAGCCTTATTCAGTTCGTTGGTCGGAATGCGGCGGTTTTTACTTTCATAGATTTGGATAGCTTTCTCGATGGTTTGCATAACCCGTTGTTTTTCAAGCACCGAAGTGAAAATAATGGGCACATAACTCATCGTAGCGATGCGTTCTTGGATATTGTCGATAAATTTTTTGGCCGTTTTGGTATCTTTTTCGATTAAGTCCCACTTGTTGATCATCAACAATATGCCTTTGCCTCTGCGTTCGGCCAAATTCATAATGTTAATGTCTTGTGCTTCTAATCCATTTTGAGCATCCAACATAATGATACAGACATCGGCTCCTTCTAAGGCTCTGATGGATCGCATCACGGAATAAAACTCTATGTTGTCAGTTACTCGACTTTTGCGCCGTATGCCGGCAGTATCGGTAAGTATAAAATTCTTGCCGTAAGCCTTGTACTCGCTATCGATAGAATCACGTGTAGTGCCTGCTAAGTCGGTAACAATACTGCGTTCTTTTCCCAAGAGTAAATTGATGAATGAAGATTTACCCACATTAGGGCGTCCTAAGATAGCAATGCGGGGAAGTCCCTTGTAGGGATTTTCTTCGGTTTCGGCTTGCAAATAATTTGTAGCAGCGTCAAGCAAATCGCCTGTGCCGCTTCCACTGATGGCTGAGATAGGGTAAAGATCGCCCAAAGCCAGGGCATAAAACTCGTTGGTATAGCCTGTGCGGCTACTTTCATCCACTTTGTTGGCAATAACAAATACAGGTTTTTTATATTGACGTAATATGTTGCCAAAATCTTTGTCTAATTCTGTAAGGCCGGTTTGTGCATCTACCACAAAAAAGATTATGTCAGCCTCCTCGACGGCAATTTTTACTTGCTCGCGGATAGCGCGTTCAAAAATATCTTCTGAACCGACCACATACCCACCTGTATCGATAAGGGTAAAGAATTTGCCATTCCATTCGCCTTGGCCATATAGTCTATCTCGGGTTACACCGCTGGTGTTGTCCATAATAGATTGGCGACTCTCAGTAAGTCGGTTGAATAAAGTAGATTTGCCTACATTGGGTCTGCCCACAATAGCAATGAGATTAGACATAATGCCGTTAAGTTAGGATAAGTGATGTTTTTGGGTAGGCTTGAATTAAGTATTAAACTATCAAGCCATCAGAGATTAGCCGTGTTTGCCTTCAAAAAGTGTGGCAAAAATAGCTAAATAAAACGGTTTATGCTACTGATCAGATTTAATTGCGCTTTGGGTGTAGTTAGATTATGGTTTGGCTAAGAATCTTTCGACCAGCGCCACCACCTCTTCTGCATCGGTCATGACAAACAAATGACCGCCATTAAATACGTGAAGTTCGGCATAAGGAATACGCCTTGCTAATATTTTCGCATTGATGAGGGGCACAATGGGGTCGTCATCACCAGCCAACACCATTGTAGGCTGTTTGAGGCGATGCAGCCAATGGATGCTCGTCCAACCGGCTCCGGCCAACAATTGGAATAAATACCCCATAGCGCCTCTCATTTTTATATTCCGTGTGTGGTGTAGTAACAACTCAGGTTTTCGCCTCAAAATACCGCCATAAATATAGGGAGCAGCCCGCAGCATATATTTAGGGCTAAGATAACGCAGGGGGGTAGCCATGCGTAGCAAAACAGAGGGTTTGCCGGGTACCATTACCGAGCCGGCTGAGGTTGCCACTAAGATAAGTTTAACACAGTGCTCTGGGTGCTTTCTGGCAAATTCTTGCGCCAAAGCACCTCCCCAAGAAATACCCATGACCGCTACTTCCTGATAACCCAATTGTTGTAATAATTTGGATATCATAGTGGCTAAATTGGGAAAGCGGTAAGGGAAGGAAGGCATAGCCGACCCGCCAATGCCGGGAATATCAAAAGTAATGACAGTCTGGTTATCGTGAAATTGCTCGATCAGGGGGTAGAGCAATTCTACATTGGCACCAATGCCATTGATAATTAAAAGAGGAAGCGCGTCTGTTTGCGCTCCCTTTTTGATAGCAATATGGAGGCGTTGATCGCCCACATTGACAAAGCTACTGTCGATTTTTGACGAAATAATAGTGCTCATAAATAGCTGAGGCGGTTATTCAAATACATAAGTTCCAGGGGCATCCATCAAAGGCTTGAAGGCTTCGTTGCCGGTGTGTTGAGGAGCTTGTTTTTGTTTGCCGGAGCGCTCACCCAACCATTGCCCCCAATGAGTCCACCAAGAGCCTTCTTGGCGTTGGGCAGTAGCGATCCACTCTTTAGAGGTTTTGGGACGCTTATCGTTGATAAAATAACTTGCTTTTGGATTACCCGGAGGGTTCAAAATGCTTTGAATATGACCACTGTTGCTTAGAATGAACTGCACATTGCCTTTGAAGATTTTTTGCGATTGAAAGCAAGCATCCCAAGGGGTAATGTGGTCGGAAATACCGGCTACATAATAGAAATCTAAATTCACTTTGTTCATATTGATAGGAATGCCCGCAAATTTGATTTCACCATCTTGTACCAATGGGTTGAACTTATACATATCTAAAAATTCGCTATGTAACTGGGCTGGAAGACGAGTTGTATCGGCATTCCAATATAAAATATCGAAGGCAGGGGGTTGGTTGCCCATCAAATAGTTGTTGATCCAATAGTTCCAAATAAGGTCGTTGGGGCGCATCCAAGAGAAAACCTGCGCCATTTCTTCGCCTTTCAATACCCCAGAACGCTGCGAATGACGGCGAGCTGTTTCGATGGCTTCATCAGTGGCAAAAAGACGGAAAGGAGTACCTCCTTCGCTTTCACTGTGGGCATCGAGCACACTGACTAATAGGGTGGCTGTGTTGATTTTTTTCAAACCACGCTGCGCAAAATTACCTAAGAGAGCCGCTAAAGTAATACCTCCTGAGCAAGCTCCACATACATTGCAGTCGGGGCTACCGGTGATGCTTAGCATTGCATCCATCGCTTCTTCGATGGCGCGGAGGTAGTCTTTCAATCCCCACTCTCTATGTTTTTCGGTAGGATTTCGCCAGCTAATCACAAATACTTGCATTCCTTGGCTAAGCATAAATTGCGCTAAGCTTTTTTGCGGCGACAAGTCGAACACATAAAATTTGTTGATTTGAGGAGGAATAACCAAGGCAGGGCGTTCAAATACTTTTTCTGTGGTAGGATTATATTGAATTAGCTCGATGATTTCGTTGCGATAAACAACCGAACCTTTGGTGTTTCCTAAATTTTTACCTACTTTAAAAACAGTTTTGTTGACTTGTTTGGGTAGTCCGCCATTGTTCATCCAATCATCTACAAAGTTTTTAAAGCCGTTGAAAAGGCTTTGTCCTCCGGTTTCGATGGCTTTTTTAAGGGCGGCAGGGTTGCTCACATAATTGGAAGGAGCGAAGGCTTCGGTAAGCAAGGATACAATGAAACGGCCACGTTCTTTGTCGAACTTATCCAACTCTGTATCATCTATCCAAGCATTGATTTGGTTACGTGTAGCTAAATAAGATTTGACAGCTCGGTTATAAAACCAGTTATCTTTCCAAGCTGCATCGTCAAAACGCATATCTTTAGGATCGGGGTTTACCTCGGAGTCGCCTCTGGCAATTTTAAGCATTTCGGCTGAAAGCTCACCCCAATGTTTAAAAAACAAAGAGGGCTGTTTAAAAACTTGGTTTGTAATGCTTCCTAAAGCATCGACGATACTTTTGCGGCTAAACCCAATTACAGGATTAGGACCAAGCATTCCTTCGGTGGCGGCAGATGCCAATTTGCGTTCCTTCTCTGCTTGGAGAAGTTGCTCAGGGGTTAGTTCAGGGGTAGGCTCGGGCGCTGTGCTTTTGGAAGTATTTTCTGATTTTCCATTCAAGTTTTTTTCTTTGGCAGAGGCCGTTTTCCCGTTTTTGGTCTTGGTATTTTCCATAAAACTATCAATTAAATGAGTTACAAACCGAACTTTTGTTTCTTCTACAAATTTTGTAATTTTTTCTTAAAAAAAGAATATTAAGTGTAAAAAGCCCTTTGAATTATTGTTTTTGGCGGCTGGCTTAGCAAAGCATGCAAAGCTAACAAATGCCTGACAATATCTGGGTATGGTGCAAGTTGGTTTATGAAATTATCAATCGTCGGGTGGCTGTACATAGATGCTACATTTATGGAGTGTTTAGGATATTTTCAGGGTATCAACATCATAAATTTATTGTATTTTTGTGCCTGCTTTTTAATACAAGTTCATGCTTTCGAGAGCCTTTTTAGCAAGTTATTTAGTAGAGAGTCTTTTCTTGGGTCAAATCTCGCATGGTTGCAAGGTTCGTATGAAGTTTAGTATTGCAGGCAATATCCTTTTAAGCAATCCTTTAAAAACATGGATAAAGAAAAAGATCATTTGGCGCTAACCAACTCACTCAATTTTATCGAGCAAATCGTAGAAGACCACAACACAAACGGACGTTTTGAGAAGCGTGTGCATACGCGTTTCCCGCCTGAGCCTAACGGTTATTTGCATATCGGGCACGCCAAATCTATTTGTTTGAATTTTGGCTTGGCGCAGCGTTTTCATGGGCTTACCAATCTTCGGTTTGATGATACCAATCCGGAAACCGAAGAAGCAGAATATGTAGAAGCCATCGAACAGGATGTCAAGTGGTTGGGGTTTTCGTGGGACGAGCGTAAATTTTTTGCTTCCGATTATTTTGAACAAATGTATGCCTATGCCTCGCAGTTAATTCGAGACGGCAAAGCCTATGTAGATGATCAAACCGCCGAAGAAATCAGTGCCACAAGAGGGACACCCACCGTGCCCGGCAAAGAAAGTCCTTTTCGCAACCGTTCGGTTGAAGAAAATTTAGCCTTGTTTGAACAAATGAAGCAAGGAAAATTTCAAGAAGGTGCCAAAGTATTGCGTGCCAAAATTGATATGGCCTCGCCCAATATGCACATGCGTGATCCGGTGTTGTATCGGATCAAAAAAGCAGCCCACCACCGCACAGGCAACGCTTGGTGTATTTATCCGATGTATGATTTTGCGCATTGTATTTCAGATTCTATCGAACGAATTACCCATTCTATTTGTACGCTTGAGTTTGAAGTACATAGACCTTTGTATGACTGGATTTTGGAGAGCTTAGGAGTTTACCAACCACAGCAAATCGAATTTGCCCGCCTCAATCTGAGCTACACGGTGATGAGTAAGCGTAAACTTTTGCAATTGGTCAATGAAAAATTAGTGAGCGGCTGGGACGATCCGCGTATGCCTACGATTTCAGGCTTACGCCGAAGAGGATATACCCCAGAGTCAATCCGTAATTTTGCCCATCGAATTGGGGTAGCCAAACGCGACAATTTAATCGATGTGGCTTTGTTGGAGTTTAGTGTGCGCGAGCATTTAAACCAAGTTTGTTCGCGGGTGATGGCGGTACTCAATCCCATTAAAGTAGTGATTACCAATTATCCGGAGGGCAAGACAGAAATGCTGACCACCGAAAACAATCCGGAAGACCCGCAAGCAGGGCATAGAGAAATTCCTTTTGGGAGGGAAATTTGGATCGAACAAGACGATTTTATGGAAAATCCCCCGAAAGGGTACTTCAGGCTATCCCCGCAAGGAATGGTAAGGCTGAAATCTGCCTATATTATTCAATGTCAGGAGGTTGTGAAAGATGCGCAAGGGCAAATCCAAGAGTTGAAATGCTTGTATTTTGAGAACTCAAAGAGTGGTGCTGATACCAGTGGGCTGAAAGTGAAAGGGACAATCCATTGGGTTTCGGCTGCCGAAGCTGTGGACGCAGAAGTACGGCTGTATGACAGGTTGTTTACAGTAGAAGAGCCTGATAAACAAGAAGATAAAGATTACAAAGAATTTATCAATCCGGCTTCACTGGTGGTGTTGCCGCATTGCAAAATCGAGCCATCGCTTCGGCAAGCCAAACTCGGGGAGCGCTTTCAGTTTCAACGATTGGGTTATTTCTGTGTAGATAAAGACAGCTCGCCACAGCAGCTGGTATTCAACAAAACAGTAGGCTTGAAAGACTCTTGGGCGAAAGAGCAGAAAAAATAAGCAGCCAAGCTGTTTCAAAAAGGTGTTTTACCGGTAGATGTTATAACCAAGCCCTCGCTAAAGTCGGGGGCTTTTTTTTGAGTCAATTCTTTCTTTTTTGCTGCAAAAAATATTGAAAGGTGCATACAGGGGGGAGAAAATTCAGATGAGAAACACGAGGATTTTTGAAAACCGGACTATCTTTTTTAATCTTCACCACGTTATAACAATCTAAGTCAAAAAAACAGAAGCAATTATGAACAAACCTTCGGCCATTCATTATGTATTATGCTTGTTATTTGTAGCATTCATAACCCCTGCTTGTACAAGTAAAAAAGATACCAAACCCCAATACCAAGCAGTAGCCCGCACCTTTGGGGTAAATCTTGACCTCAACAATTTAGAAAATTACACCCAAGCACCGCCCAATTATATCCGAAAGGATAATGCGGCCAACAATCCTGTTACCAATAAAGGAGCTACTCTTGGTAGAGTATTGTTTTATGACAAGCAGTTATCCATTGACAATACCATTGCTTGCGCCAGCTGCCACCAACAGGCCAATGCTTTTACCGACCCTGCACAAGTAAGTGCCGGTGTAAGCGGCGGCATCACGGGCCGACATTCTATGCGTTTGGTCAATGCCCGCTTTGGGGACGACCCTCGGTTTTTTTGGGATGAACGCGCACGCACTTTAGAAATTCAAACCACGCAGCCTATTCAAGACCACGCCGAAATGGGCTTTAGCGGGCAAAATGGAAGGCCAAATTTGCAAAATCTCATCACCAAGCTTCAGGCCATCGATTATTATCAAGAGTTGTTTACGTTTGTTTATGGAGATGCACAGATTACCGAAGAAAGAATACAATTGGCGTTGGCGCAATTTGTACGAAGTATTCAGTCTTTTGATGCTCGTTACGATGTAGGGCGGGCACAAGTAGCCAACGACAATGCCCCCTTCCCTAATTTTACTGCCTTGGAAAACCAAGGAAAGAATTTGTTTATTTCTCCCCCTCAATTCAACTTAAATGGTGTGCGTACTGGCGGCGGAGCAGGCTGCGGAGGCTGCCACCGTGCGCCGGAGTTTGACATAGCACCCAATGGCCAAAACAATGGATTCATCAGCAAAATAGGCGGAGGCACAGACCTGACAGTGGTTCGTTCGCCTACATTGCGCGATTTGGTAAAAGCCAATGGAGCTATGAATGGTAAATTTATGCACACAGGGTTTTCAGATCAGCTCAGTGCAGTCGTAGAGCATTACAACTTAATTAGTACAGTAGGAAATAACAATCTTGACCCACGCTTGCGTCCCAATGGCCAAGGGCAAAATTTGCAACTTACTCAAAATGAAAAAGATGCGTTGGTGGCTTTTATGCGCACCCTGAGTGGAACAGATGTATATACCAACAAGAAGTGGTCTAATCCTTTCTTATGATTTGGTACAAGTGGAAATGAGCTGTTTTAGTTTAGTTGTTCATTAAGTGCATCCAACAAGTTATCCCAGTCAATGTCATCATCCGCAGGCTTTTCAAAGGTTTGCGGATTTTTTTGTGGATGGCTTTGGGTAAGTAATTCGGCTACTTGTACTAACGACTCGCTCTGGAGCACTTGTGCAAGGGTTATTTGCCAGCCGTTTTCGCGCAGTAAACCAACAATACGAATGACTTGAATAGAATGTAGCCCATTTTCATACAAATTCCGATCCCAGCGCAGGGCTTCGGGTGCTCCGGTTTGCCGCAAGCTATGCGCAAGGGCTTGCGCCGAGGGGGTGAGCGGAATATAGTTTTGAGTAGATTCCGGAGCGGTTGCGGGGAGGTTTTTTTGTGCCAAGGCTTTGTAATCAATCTTGCCGTGGGCGGTAAGCGGAAACGAATCTATTGCAAAAGCTTGATGAGGAATGGCATAAGCAGGTAACAAAGCAAATAAATATTGTCTCTGTTCAGGCCAATTGAAATGAAGATCAGTAGTTTGTATCCAAGCCACTAATTGCTGGTGGCTATGGTGTTGTACTACAGCGGCTTGAATAACCCAAGGGAGGTGCAAAAGAGCCTGTTCTATTTCTTTGGGATTGATTCGCAGGCCATTGATTTTGAGTTGTGTATCTGCCCGCCCTACCAAAACCAGTCCGTCTTGTGGGTGGTAATATCCCAAGTCGCCGGTAGCATATAATTTGTCATCTTGCCAAAGTGTGTCATCGGCCAGACTATAGCCGGCAATCCATACCTCACCCAAAGCCCCAATAGGGAGCGCCTGCTGGTACCGATCCATTACCCAAAGCTGCTGGTTAGGCAATGGGAAACCTATCGGGGTGGGGCTATTAAGTTTTTCTTTGTTGATTGTCAAAGGATTAGGAACAACCCAAAAACTGCTATCGATGGTGCATTCAGTCAATCCATAGCTATTCAGCAATTGGGTGTTAGCAGGCAGCGCTTGGCGCAAAGCTTGGGCGGCAGACCAAGTAAGTTTATCAGATCCTACTACCAAAAGCCTAAGGGAGCGCAACATTGGCAAATCGTTGGTCAACAGTAAAGCAAAACCGGGGGTGGTTTCCCAATGGGTTACTTGGTATTGGGCGATGATGGGCACAAGGAGGTTGGGGTCAAGGCGTTGGTTTTCGTCTAATAGTACCAACGTTTCGCCACTAAGTACCGAGCGGGCAACGTCGCCCCAGAAAACATCGAAAGTTTGGGCTGCCCATTGCAAATGAATACTATTTTCCAGCTGGTAATATTTCGACCAGCCCTGCTTGGTATTGGTGTAGGCTGTGGCCGAAACCAGTACCGGTTTGGGTTCGCCTGTACTGCCCGAAGTAAAAGTTAAATAAGCCTCGGTAGGCAGTGTGTTGATGAGGTTGCGGGGGGCTTGGTCGGGGTCTATCAAGGCTTCTATCACTATATCGGTCAACAAAAAAGGCTGGTAACAAAAAGAGAGTAGTTGTTGGTGTCGTTCGGCAGAGTCTTGGGGGCTGAGTAGCAGTGGAGTTTTTCCTGCTTGCCATATGCCCAAAATACCGATTAGTAAGTTGGCATTGCGTGGGCAAAGCAAGGCGACTATATGATTTTCCAATGATTGCAGGTAGGCGGCTATTTGCAGGGCGCTATGCTGAAGGTTTTCAAACGACAGGGTTTGTTGGGCGGTAATCAATGCTACGTGATGAGGGTTGGAAGCGCAGGCTTGCCGGTAGGTTTGTAAGAAATCGACGTGTGGCACTTCTCCCAATGGAGGCATTGTTTTCCGGTGAACCAAGCGGCTTTTTAGCCCTACGCCCACCGGAAGTTCGCGCCAGACTGCAAGTGGGTGCTTCAACAATTGGATAGCCAAACGCACCGCTTGCGACCATAGCATTTGAATTTGAGCTGCCGACCAAATTTCGGTGGCATAATCGACCGAGAAAACAAGGGGATTTTGTTCGCCATAATCAGTACAATGCAGGGTTAAGAGATTTTCGTCCCACATTGGAGGTAAATATTGCAATGTAGCCGGTAAACCGGCAAAAGATTCCCCGAAAGGGTGCTTTTCAAATGAGAAAAGCACATTGAATAGCCGCTCGTCAGGGGCTAAA